>JADLDF010000260.1 GCA_020846815.1 Gammaproteobacteria bacterium
AGAAACGGTTGTCGCGGACGATGCCCTGGGCCCGGCTCGAGCCGTAGACCATGCCATCGAGCCGGCGCAGGTACTCGTCGCGGTTGTCGATCCAGCCGCCGGCCGGGCCCTGCTCGAGCTTGGCCGCACCCTTGGCAGCCTGGATCGCACGCGCGTTCGGCGCCGGGTGCGACGAGAACAGGCCGTGGTAGATCCGCGGTTCGCGACCCTCGGCGCGCGCGCGCGCGATCTCGAAGCTCTCGCCGCGCTTGAACATCTCGAAAGTCTCGGCCATCGCCTCGGGGCGATAACCGGCTTTGGCCGAGTAGATCAGGCCGAGCCGGTCGGCCTCGAGCTCGTTCTCGCGGCCATAACCCTGCAGCCAGGCGCCGGCGCCGATGTTGGCGAGCTGCGCCACGGCGCTCGAGCCGGTGGCGATCGCCGCGCCGGTGGCGAGGACCGAAGCGAGAATGCCCTGCGTCTGACGCTTCTGCGGATGACGTGCCGTGACGTGGGCGATCTCGTGGCCGAGCACCGAGGCGAGCTCGGCCTCGGAGTTCAGGTGCTGCAGCAGGCCGCGGTGGACGTAGACGTAGCAGCAGCCGGTGGTGAAGGCGTTGATCGACTCATCGTCGACCACGAGGAACTTGAACTCGTTGGCCGGCAGGTCGCTGACTCGCGCGACGCGCTGGCCGACCTCGCTGACGTAGTCCTGGATGGCCTGGTCTTCGTAGGCACCATAGGCCTTGATGATCTCGGCATGGGCCCGGCGGGAGGTCTCGCTCTCCTTCATCGGCTTCGCCGTGCTCGCCGGCGCATCGGCGGCCACAGCGGACGGCAACGCGCCCGAGCCGAGGCTCAGCGCGGCGGAAACGACGAACGCGAGGGTGCGACGCATCGGGCTGGGCATGTACGAAACCTCGCAGATACGAGTACGGGATACCAGCGGAAGTTCCGGTGCTCTGGGCGGGGGACGCAGCGGACCGGTGCCGGCACGGATACCGTGCCAGCGGCGGGAAATGCCGAAGCCTGCGAAGAGCCCGGGCCGGGGATCGGGGACGGTCCGAAGGAACCGGCCCCGGCGCGGGATGGGAGGCGCGACGGCCTCCCGTGTGCATCAGCGCGTGGTGGCGCCCGCGGCGGCGTACTTCTTGCGGAACTTGTCGACGCGGCCGGCGGTGTCGACGATCTTCTGCTTGCCCGTATAGAACGGGTGGCAGCTCGAGCAGACCTCGACATTCAGGTTGTCGGCAAGCGTCGAGCGCGTCTTGAACGAGTTGCCGCAGGAGCACGTGACCGTGATCTCGTGGTATTCCGGATGAATGGCAGCCTTCATGGGCTCGTCCTTCGGGCTCGGTCGAAAAAGGGCGCGCAGCATAGCGGCGTTGGGGACCGCGCACAAGGCACTCGTGTGCCGGTCGGAGCAGGGCGGTCCTTATCCACACGAGCTGTGGATAACTCTGTGGAAGGTGTTGCGCCGGAACCGGAAAATCCGCACCAGCGCTGGATTTCTGCGGTATTGGTCAAATTATGACCAACCGAAGAAGTTATTAATTTTCAATGGTTTAAGGTGGTATTATCGTGCAATGTAACCAGTGTTGCTCGTAATGTCCTCATTTTCGATTCTGCCGGCCCGGCTGTGCATACTTTGCGCCGGGCGGGCTGCAGGAGCGCTAAGTCCCCGTTTCTCCTGGCAGGAATTCGACCAGTAGATCGTTGAGGAAACACAGCCCGGCGGCGGTCGGGCCGAGCCGCCCGACCGCAGGGTCGAGCAGCAGACCGCGCGCCACCAGACGTTCGAGAGCCGGAGCCAGTGCCTCGAGGGCGAGCCCCGTGTGCCGTTCGTAGAGTTCCCTCTCGACCCCGTCGAGCAGTCGCAGTGCATTGAGCATGAACTCGAACGGGCGCTGCGCTGGCGTGACTTCGGCGCGCGTCACCGCGGCTGGACTCTGGCCGAGATAGCGCCGCGGCTCGCGCAGTCGCACGCTGCGCCGGATCAGCAGTGCGCCGCTCGCGGTATCGAACGTACTGAGCTTGCCGTGCGCACCTGCGCCGATGCCGAGGTAGTCGCCGAAGCGCCAGTAATTGAGATTGTGGCGGCAGCGGCAGCCGGCACGCGCCCAGGCCGAGACCTCGTAGCGCGCGAAGCCCGCGGCGGCGAGTCGTGCCTGCGACTCGTCCAGCATCACCTCGACGTCCTCGTCCTGCGGCAGGCCGGCCGGAGGCCTCGCGGCGAACGGTGTGCCCGCCTCGAGCGTCAGGTGGTAGTGCGACAGGTGCGCGGGCTGCAGCGCGAGCGCCTGCTCGACGTCGGCCAGCGCCTGAGCGACCGACTGGCCGGGCAGCGCGTACATCAGGTCGAGGTTGAAGTTTGCGAGGCCCGCGGCGTGCAGCTCCGCCGCGGCGCGACGCGTGTCGTCGGGCGCATGGATGCGACCGAGCCGCCCGAGCGCCGCGGCATCGAAGCTCTGCGCGCCGAGCGAGACACGGTCGACACCGGCGGCCGCGTAGCCGGCGAAGCGGCCGCGTTCGATCGTGCCGGGGTTCGCCTCCATGGTCACCTCCACGTCGGCGGCGAAGGGCAGGCGGCGACGCGCGCCCTCGAGCACTGCGGCGATCGCCTCGGGCGTGAACAGGCTCGGCGTGCCGCCACCCAGGAACACGCTGACGATCTCGCGCGAGCCCGCGGCGAGCGCCGCGTCGGCCGCGATCTCGGCGTCGAGGTCGGCGAGCAGAGCTGCGACGTAGCGCGACTCGGGCAGCGCGTCACGCACCGCATGCGAGTTGAAGTCGCAGTACGGGCACTTGCTCACGCACCACGGGAAATGGACGTAGAGCGCGAGCGGCGGCAGTGCTGCAGTGGTCGTCATGTCAGTCCTGCGCGGAAACGACGCGGGACGGTGCCGGATCGCCGGTCGAGGCAGGCGCTCACGTGCCACCTGCACGCAACTGCGCCAGCAGCGCGCGCAGCGCGGTGCCGCGGTGGCTGCGGGCGTGCTTCTCGGCGCTCGTGAGCTCGGCGGCGCTGCGGCCGCTGGCCAGGTCCTCGAATACCGGGTCATAGCCGAAACCGCCGCCGCCGCAGGGCTGCTCGAGGATCCGGCCCTCCCACGTGCCTGCGCCGATCAGCGGCACCGGGTCTTCGGCATGCCGCAGCAGTGCGATCGCGCAGCGGAAACGCGCCGTGCGCGCATCAGGCGGCACGCCTCGCAGCTCGTGCAGCAGCTTCGCGACGTTCGCGGCGTCGCCGGGCGATGCATGGCTGCCGGGCGGCGCCGCGTAGCGCGCCGAGCGCACCCCGGGCGCGCCGCCGAGCGCATCGACCTCGAGGCCGGAATCATCCGCCATCGCCGGCAGCCCGGTGCACGCGGCCGCGTGCCGCGCCTTCAGCAGCGCGTTCTCGACGAAGCTCTGGCCGGTCTCCTCGGGCGAATCGACGCCGAACGCGGACAGCGGCTCGAACTCGAGGCCGGCGGGGCCGAGCAGATCGGCGAATTCGCGCAGCTTGCCGAGGTTGCCCGTCGCGAGCACGACGCGCATGACGCGCACCTCAGTCCTGCAGCGTCTGGCGCTGCAGTGTGAGCAGCTGGCCGATGCCGCTCGCGGCGAGATCGAGCAGCGCGTCGAGCTCGTGGCGGCGGAAGGCATGACCCTCGGCCGTGCCCTGCACCTCGACGAACGCACCGCCGTCCTTCATCACGACGTTCATGTCGGTCTCGGCGCAGGAATCCTCGGCATAGTCGAGATCGAGCACCGGCACTCCGGCGCAGATGCCGACCGAGACCGCGGCCACCTGACCGTGCAGCGGCGAGGCGGGCAGCGCGCGGCGCGCGACCAGGGCGTCGCAGGCGTCGGCCAGCGCGACGTAGCTGCCGGTGATCGCCGCGGTACGCGTGCCGCCGTCGGCCTGCAGCACGTCGCAGTCGAGCGTGACGGTGCGCTCACCGAGCGCCGCGAGGTCGATCACGGCACGGAGGCTGCGGCCGATGAGGCGCTGGATCTCCTGCGTGCGGCCGCTCTGCTTGCCCTTCGCCGCCTCGCGCGGCGAGCGCGTGTGGGTGGCGCGCGGCAGCATGCCGTACTCGGCCGTGACCCA
>JADLDF010000261.1 GCA_020846815.1 Gammaproteobacteria bacterium
GCTCGTCCGCGCGCGCCGTCAGCATGATCACCGGCAGCTCGCGGGTCTCGCGGTCGCGCTTGAGCTGGCGCGTGAGCTCGAGACCCGACATGTCCGGCAGCATCCAGTCGACCAGCAGCAGATCCGGCCGACGGTCGGCGAGCTGGCTGCGGGCGCTGCGGCAATCCTCGGCCTCGCGCACCTCGAAGCCGGCGCGACGCAGCCCGAAGGCAATCATCTCGCGGATCGGTCGTTCGTCCTCGACGACGAGGATCTGCTTACCGGCCATGCGTTCCCTGCCCGTATTGCTGCCGCGCGTATTACATGTCGAAAGTATTGCAGATTGATGACGAGCGGCCGACCGCAACAATGGGGGCGCGCAGCGCGCCGTCGTCAGCGGCGCAGCGTCGGCCGCGCGACCTGGTCGCGGACATAGACCGGCAGCGCTTCGCGCGCCGGACGCGTCCGCCCCGCCTGGACCTCGGCGACCGCGAGGCGCGCGACCGCCGCGGCCTGCGGCAGCAGCGTGGCATGCAGCGTACCGACGCCGGCGTAGCGCGCGGCCAGGGCCGCATGCACGGCGAAACCGCGACCCGCGCCGGCGAAGCGCCGCCCGGCCGGCGCCGCAAAATCCACGGCCGCCGGCGGATCCACGCGCTCCGCGGTCAGCGTCCGGGCCAGGCCGTCCGGCCCGCGCTCGAACGCCGCCCAGTAGACCTCCTGCATGCGCGCGTCGCTGCAGACCAGCACCACCTCGACGCCCGGATCGAGATCGAGCACCGATTGCGCGACTGCGCCCAACGTCGAGACCGGCACCACCGGCAAGCCCGCCCCGAAAGCGAGGCCCTGGGCCACGCTCGCGCCGAGGCGCACGCCCGTGAAGCCGCCCGGCCCGCGCCCGAACGCGATGGCATCGAGCTGAGCGAGCGCCAGGCCCGCACCACGCAGCAGCTCGTCGATCATCGGCAGCAGGCGCTCGGCGTGGCCGCGACCGAGCTCCTCGTGGCGCGTCGCGAGCCGTCCGTCGTCGAGCAGTGCCACGGAACAGGCCTCGGTCGACACTTCCAGCGCGAGCAGCTTCATCGCGGCACCCACGGCGTCCCGGCCGGCGCGAGACACGCGAACGAGCGCGTAGCTGCACCGACGTCGCGCATCATCGTGGCACCGTGGGCGGCGCGGCCGGCGCGAGACGCGCGAGGAAGCGCGTGGCCTCGCCGGCGTCGCGCGTCCAGGGCATCTGCGGCAGGCTCGCGCGGAATACGCGCCCATAGCTCTTCTCGACCAGGCGCGGATCGCAGATCGCGATCAGGCCGCGATCCTCCTCGCTGCGGATCAGCCGCCCGAAGCCCTGCTTCAGCGCGAGCACGGCCTCCGGCAGCTGGTAGTCGCGGAACGGGTTGGCGCCGTGACGCCGCAGGAAGTCGATGCGCGATTTCACCAACGGGTCTTCCGGCGAGGCGAACGGCAGCTTCTCGATGACGACCAGGCGCAGAGCCTCGCCCTTGACGTCGACCCCCTCCCAGAAACTGGCCGTGCCGAGCAGCACGGCGCTGCCGTGCTCGCGGAACTGCTGCAGCAGGCGCTCGCGCGGGCTCTCGCCCTGCACCAGCACCGGCAGGTCCGCGGCCCATTCCCAGCGCTCGCGCAGGCGCGCGGCGCCGCGGGCCAGCGCCCGGTGGCTGGTGAACAGCAGGAAGGCACCGCCGCCGGCGGCATCGAGCAGCGGCAGGCTCGCATCGATGACGGCGTCGACGTAGCCCGAGCTGGTCGGCTCGGGCATGCCGACCGGCAGGTAGAGCAGCGCCTGCGACTCGTAGTCGAAGGGGCTCGCGATGCACAGCGTCGGGGCCGCGCCGAGCCCGAGGCGCGTGGCGAAATGCGAGAAGTCGTCGCCGACCGAGAGCGTCGCCGAGGTGAAGATCCAGGCGGCGCGCCGCGCGCCGATCAGCGCCGCGAAGCGCGCCGCGACGTCGAACGGCAGCAGGCCGAGCGCACAGCTGCGGCCGCTGGATTCGACGGTGCGGGCGCCCTCCTCCTCGCCGCAGAGCGCGATGCGCTCGAGCGCCCGGCCGAGGCCGGTGGCGCGTTCCGCGACCTGGAGGACTTCGGCCTCGCTGCCGGCCGCCTCGAGCGCGGCACCGAGCGCGACCAGCGCCGCCGCGAGGCCGAGCGCGAACGACTCGAGGTCGACGCCGCTGTCCTCCCAGCGCATCGGCGGCAGGCCGCGCGGCAGCACGGCGAGCAGCGCAGCGACGGCCTGTTCGACGGCATGCAGCGCAGGAGCGAGCGTGGCCAGCGCGAGGCCGGCCCGCAGCAGCGCCGCGCGGCAGTCGGCGAGCAGCGTCTCGACCTGGCGGCTGCCGAGGCGTTCACCGAAGAACTGGACCGCGAGGTCCGGCAGCTGGTGGGCCTCGTCGAGGATGATCGCGTCGCTCGCGCCGAGCAGGTCGCCGAAACCGTCTTCCTTCAGCGCGAGATCGGCGAGCAGCAGGTGATGGTTGACGACGACCACGTCCGCCTCCTGGGCCGCGCGGCGTGCCGCGACCACGTGGCAGCGCGCAAACTCCTCGCAACGCTGGCCGAGGCAGTTCTCACGGGTCGAGGTGACCTGGCCCCAGAGCGTATGGCTTTCGGTCAGGCCGGGCACCTCGGCGAGATCGCCCGTGCGCGTGACCTCGCTCC
Source organism: Gammaproteobacteria bacterium (assembly GCA_020846815.1). Next base: position 2,662 of record JADLDF010000261.1, read on the forward strand.
AGGCCTCGACCCGGGCACGCAGCGGATCGCGCGCCGCGAAGCCCTCGAGGCCGCCCTGCGCACCGGCACGCAGCAGTCGCTGGCGGCAGAGGTAGTTGCTGCGCCCCTTCAGCAGCGCGGCCCGCGCCGGAGCCCCCAGCGCGCGCGCGACCAGCGGCAGGTCCTTGGCAAAGAGCTGGTCCTGCAGGGTGCGCGTGCCGGTGGAGATCAGCACGCGCGCATTCGACAGCAGCGCCGGCACGAGGTAGGCGAAGGTCTTGCCCGTGCCGGTGCCGGCCTCGACGATGAGGTTGCCGCGCTCGGCCAGCGCCGCCGCGACCCGGCCGGCCATTTCCATCTGCACGCGCCGCGGCGCGAAGCCCGGCAGCGCGCGCGCCAGCGGCCCCTCGGCACCGAAGATGTCGTCGTAGTCCTGCATGCAGCGCGCGACGCTATCGTGGCGCGCGCAGGCTGTCGAGCCGCAAATCCTTGAAAGTGTCCTGATCGGCCTTGATGCGCACGGCGATGTAGGGACCCCGTTGCATCTGGCGTGCGGCGCTGAAATCCTCGTCCCGGAAGCCGATGAAGTTGTAGCCGACCGAAATCCAGACATTGGTCGCGGGCGTGATGCCGAGGTCCAGGCCGAGGCTGTTGCGGCCTACTCCGGCCTCGCGCGATTCGATCCTCGCGGCGTGCAGGCCGGCGTCCAGTGCGCGGCCGAAGGCGCGCCACGGCAGGTCGACGCGCCAGTCGCCGCCGAGCAGCAGCGTGCTGCCGCGCAGCCGCTGCTCGTCGAAGCTGCCGATCACACGACGCCAGCCGATCTGCAGTCCGAGCTGCTGGCCTTCGCGGGGCTGCCAGTTGGCGTGCAGGTTGTTCACCCAGCGCAGCGTCTCCTCCAGCGAAGCACCGGAGGTCCGGCGCTCGCGCTCGAGATCCGTGCGGTTGAACACGATCCAGGCCGAATCCGCCGGCCGCCAGGCCCAGGCGAAGCGCAGCTCGGTGCCGGTCTCGTCGGGCGCCTCGAGCCGCGACTCGCTCTGCAGGTGCTGCAGCGCCAGCGACAGCGAGTGGCCCGCCGACTGCTCGCGGTACCAGCCGCCGGTGAAGGTCCAGCGCTCGCC
>JADLDF010000262.1 GCA_020846815.1 Gammaproteobacteria bacterium
ACGCTGCTGGTGATCCTGATGACCATACCGGGCCTGGCGCTGTTCTACGGCGGCCTGGTGCGCACGAAGAACATCCTGTCGGTGCTGATGCAGGTCATGGTCGGCTTCTCGCTGATCGTCGTGCTGTGGTGCATCTACGGCTACTCGCTCGCCTTCACCGAGGGCAGTGCCTTCATCGGTGGCCTCGGCAGGGTGTTCCTCGACGGCACTTTCGACGCCGCCACGGGCTCGTTCGCGATGGGCGCCACGTTCAGCAAGGGCGTCGTGATCCCCGAGCTGCTGTTCGTCGCCTTCCAGGCCACGTTCGCGGGCATCACCTGCTGCCTGATCGTCGGCGCGTTCGCCGAGCGCATGCGCTTCGCCGCGGTGCTGGTGTTCATGGTCATCTGGTTCACGATCAGCTACCTGCCGATCGCGCACATGGTCTGGTTCTGGATGGGGCCCGATGCCTACACCGGCGCCGACGTCGTCGACGCGATGAACGGCAAGGCCGGCCTGCTCTGGCAGTGGGGCGCACTCGACTTCGCGGGCGGCACGGTGGTGCACATCAACGCGGGTATCGCCGGGCTCGTCGGCGCCTACATGGTCGGCAAGCGCACGGGCTATGGCCGCGAAGCGATGCCGCCGCACAACCTCGTGCACACCATGGTCGGTGCCGCACTGCTCTGGGTCGGCTGGTTCGGCTTCAACGCCGGCTCCGCGCTCGAAGCCGGCAACAGCGCCGTGCTCGCCTTCCTCAACACCCTGCTCGCGACCTCGGCCGCGGTCATTGCCTGGTCGTTCGCCGAGTGGGCGCTGAAAGGCCACCCCTCGATGCTCGGCGCCGCCTCCGGCGCGGTCGCGGGCCTGGTCGCGATCACGCCCGCGGCCGGCAACGTCGGCATGATGGGCGCACTGCTCATCGGCCTCGCCGCCGGCGTGGTCTGCCTCTGGGGCGTCACGGGCCTGAAGAAGCTGCTCGGTGCCGACGACTCGCTCGACGTGTTCGGCGTGCACGGCATCGGCGGCATCCTCGGCGCGCTGCTGACCGGCGTGTTCAACACCCAGTCGCTCGGCGGCCCGGGTCTGGTCACCGACTGGGTCACGGCGACCGTGGGCTCGAATCCGATCGGCGCGCAGCTCTGGATCCAGGCCAAGGGCGTCGGCCTGACGATCGTCTGGAGCGCGGTCGCGGCGTTCATCGCCTTCAAGGTCGCGGACCTGCTCATCGGTCTGCGCGTACCCGAGGAGACGGAACGCGAAGGCCTCGACCTCAACGAACACGGCGAGCGCGCCTACACCGGCTGACCGCATCGCCCCCTCGGCACCGGACCGGATACATCCGGTTCCGGTGTCGAGGCGGGATTCTGTCGAATGCGAGCCGCCGACCGGCCCCTGCTGCACGGCGGCACGGCCGCGGCGCTGGCGGTGATGTGATCGAGCTCACACCGGCGGCGCCGGCTTCGATCCTAGATTGGCGCCGAGGCACCACCGGTCCCGGCGGACCGGTCGCACCGTCGTCGAGGCCCGTCTTGAACCCACCGGTCCTGCTCACGGACGGCACGCAGCGTGCCGCACTGGCGATCGCCCGCTCGCTGCACGCGCGCGGCGTCGATGTCATCGCGCTCGCCGCCGGCGACGGGGGCTACGCGGCGCGCAGCCGCGCGTTCCGCGACGTCATACCGGCGCCGCGTGCCGGCGCCGATGCGCGCGGCTTCCTCGACGCGGCGCAGCAGGCCGTGCGTCGCCACGGCATCGGGCTGGTGATCCCGGTCGCCGGCGCCGACCTCGTGGTGCTCGACGCGGCCCGCGACGCCTTCGCCGGCACACGCCTGGCGATGACGGGCCGAGAATCCCTGCGGCTCGTCCTCGACAAGCGGGCCAACCTCGAGCTCGCCGCGCTGCTCGGCCTGCCGGTGCCCCGCACGCTCGAGCCGTCGGAGCGCGCCCAGCTCCCCGGCATGATCGCCGCACTCGGCTGGCCGATGGTCATGAAGCGCCCGGGGCACCGCCTCGACCCGCGCGTGCCGCAGTTCGGCTTCCGCGTCGCGCTGCTGCGCGACCGCAGCGAACTGGAGCGCGCGCTCGCCGCGTACTGCCCGGCGCCGCCGTTGCCGCTGTTCCAGGAATTCGTGCCGGGCGATGCGTTCAACCTGTCCTGCTTCGCGATCCGTGGCGAAATCGTCGCGATCCACCAGTACCAGTTGCTGCGCAGCTTCCGCGGCCGCGGCGTGCTGCAGCGGGTCGTGCCGGCCGACGTGCTGCTCGAGGCGCATGCGCGCCGCCTGCTGCGCGCGCTCGGCTGGGACGGCGTCGCGCAGGTCGGCTTCCGCAGCGACCCGCGGACCGGCCGCAGCGGTTATCTGCAGGTCGAGGGGCATTTCGGGGACTCGACCCAGCTGTCGATCGACGCAGGCTGGGACCTGCCGTGGTGGATCTATCGCTGGAACGTCCATGGCGAGCGCCCGCAGCAGCCGCGGCTGAATGCGGGCACCACGACGCGCTGGCACTGCGGCGACCTGCGGGCGCTGAATGAGCCGGGTCCGGGCTCGGACCCTGCCACCGCCGCCGCGCCGGCCGGCCTGGACCTGGACCCGCCGGTCTCGCTGCGCGACGTGCTCGGCGGCTGGTTCGACGGTACGCGGTCCGAGACCTTCCGCTGGCACGATCCCGGACCCGGCCTGCTCGACCTGCGGCAGGGGCTGCACGAGCTCTGGCGTCGGGTCGCGGCGCGCGCCGGCCTGCCGGTGGCACCGCGGACCGGAACGACGCCGGCGCCGTTGGCCACAGCCATTTCGCGCAGCGTGCTGCAGAGCGTGGCACGCGCCCGCCGAGGGGCCACGGGCTGGCCGCAAACCGGCCCGATGTGACAGAGTTCAAGCTTCGGCCAGGCCGCTTCTGGCCATACTGTCTCCTTATGGAGAGCCGCCCATGACCGCACGCACCTTCATTGCCGCTGCCATGACGCTCGCGCTCATGGCCAGCCTCGCCCAGGCCGACGTCTGGCGCTGGAAGGATGCCCAGGGCAAGTGGCACTACAGCGACGTGCCGGTCGAAGGCGCGCAGCTCATC
>JADLDF010000263.1 GCA_020846815.1 Gammaproteobacteria bacterium
CCGAGCGCGCGACCGTGAAGCGCCTGGTCGCCGAGGACAACAAGGACCGCGACACGCTGTATGCCGAAATCGCCAAGGCGAACGGCCATCCGGAGTGGGAGCCGGACATCCGCAAGACCTTCGCGCGCCGCTGGATCGAGCGCGGCGCGCAGCCGGGCTGGTATTACCAGGACGCCTCCGGCGCCTGGCAGCAGAAGTAGCAACGACGACGGCACGGGGCCTGCGCCTGCAGACCCCGTGCGCGCCAGCGTGAAATCGCGCGGACCGCGCGGCCACGCTGCGCAGCCCGGGGCGGCGAAGCACTGCCGCCCCTGACGGCGAACCGCGACGCCGCGCCCCCGCCCGCGGCCCGCCTGCCGATGACCGTGTGACGACGATCGCGCGCGTGTCGCTTCAGGCGCGGCCCTGCGCCGCTGGTCGCCGACGGATCATTGACGCCACGCACCGGCACGTCGCTTGCAGATGCTCCGTTGCGGTTCGCCCCCTCGGACCGCGAGACCGGAGACTGCGATATGGACGACATCCGTCGACTCACGGCCCTGCGGGCCCGGGCCCGCGCGGGTTTCTACTGCTGCCAGTACGCGACCACGCGCCTCGTCGATACACGGCTGCGAGCGACGTTCGAGCAGGCCGCCGCGGCACGCTGGCGCCTGGCGCGCGCGCTCGACACCTTTCTGACCTCGCAGCCCTGGGAGGATCGCTCGCGTCTCGCACCGACGCCGTACGATCGCCTCGCCCGCCTGCTGCGCTGCGGGCGCGCGGCACTGGCGCTCGATCGCGATCGCAACGCACTGCGCTGGCTGGCCGCGGATGCGGCGCGGCTGCGTCATGCCGTGGAGATCTGTCGCGGACTGAGCTGGTCGCTCGAGATCAGCGACCTGCTGACGCCGCGGCTCGACGAGCTGAAGCAGGCGCAGCGCGCCATTGCGGGACTCGCGACCATGGTACGCGAACGCCGCGACACGCCGGCAACGGTGCCATTGGCCACGGCCTGAACTCCGGGGCAGGCCCGAGCCCCGAGCGCGGTGGCAGCCGCCGTCGTGGTCGCGAGCGCTTCGGGACAGCGCGAGCCGTGGGTGTGCGCATACACGTGCGTGAACTCGGCGCCGAAGGCCGCGGCCGGCGCCAGCGCGCCGCGACCGGAACCCGGGTCGAGCCCGGGTCCGTGCCGAGGTCCGGCTCCGTGCGCGGAGCCGCGGCTGGGGCGTCGGCCGCGTGCTCACGACGGACGCGGGTTCCTCGTGTCGCGCGACGGATCGAGCTCGGCATGCCGGCCCATGCGGCGCGGGTCGACCGTGTCGCCGGTCAGCTTGGCGCGGCCGGCCTCGGCGAGCAGGCGCACGCCAGCGCGGCACGGGCCTTGCAGAGCTTCCCCTGCGGCCGAGGGTGGCCGAGCCAGACCAGGCCAGGGAAGTCAGGGGAGACGATCATGACGAACGATGTGCGCCGCATGATGGAATTGCGTTCCGAAGTCCGCGCCAGCTACTACCGCTGCCGCCGCGAGCTGCGGCTCGCCTCCGATGCGAGACTGCGCCGCCTGCTCGAGCGCAGCGCCTTCGTGCGCTGGCGGCTCGCGCGCTCGATCGACGGCTTCATCGCCGCGCAGCCGGCCGGTGCCTCGCGCCTGCGGCCGACGCTGGGCGATCTCGCTTCGAGTCTCGCGCTGCAGGCTCGCGACGCCCTGGCGGGCGATCGCAGCCTGCCGGTGCTGCGCTGGCTGGCCGACGACACGGCACAGCTGCGCCACGCCGTCGAAATCTGCCGTGCGACGACCGCGTCGCTGACGATCAGCGACCTGCTGGGCGAGCGGCTCGAGGAGTTGAAGCCGGTGCAGCGCGGGGTCGAAGGCCTGATCGCAATCGCGACGCCGATCCCGGCGGAACTCGTCCCGCCGCACGCACACCGCGCAGCGCCGGGCCGCTACGCGGCAACCTGAATCTGCGCCTGCGTGCATCGCCGTCGGGGGCGGCGATGCACGAGCCTCCGGTCCACGGATCGCCGGGTACCGCGGACCGCCTCCCGCCACCATGCCCGGCCCTGGTCCGGTCGCCACGGAACCCGTTTCCCGCCCGGCCGGTCAGAGCGGGCGCACCACCAGGGCGCCGGCTGGGGTCTTCCTGCGCCCGGTGTCCCGTGTACAAATGACCGGTCGAATGTAGCCTTTTCCGATCCATGTCTCTGATCAGCGTCACTGCGGGCGGGCTCCACTGCCCGGCCGGCGACTTCTACATCGACCCTTGGCGACCGGCGCCGCGGGCCGTGATCACCCATGCGCACGGCGACCATTTGCGCCCCGGCAGCGAGCGGTACTACGTCAGCCGCGCCGGTGAAATCCTGGTGCGGCGCCGCCTGCCGCCCGAGGCCCGGATCACGGCCCTCGACTACGGCGAGCCGCTGGACTTCGGCGGCGTGCGGGCGTCGCTGCACCCGGCCGGCCGCGTGCTCGGCTCGGCCCAGGTGCGCATCGAGCACGGCGGCCAGATCTGGGTGGTCTCGGGCGACTACAAGCGCGACCCGGACCCGACCTGCGCGCCGTTCGAGGTGCTGCCCTGCGACGTGGTCATCAGCGAGGCGACCTTCGCGCTGCCGGTCTACCGCTGGACCCCCACCGCGGCCGTCGCCGCCGAGATCCGCGCCTGATGGCTCGCGAACCGCGAGCGCGGCCTCGCCTCGGTGCTGTTCGCCTATGCGCTCGGCAAGGCGCAGCGGGTGCTCGCCGAGCTCGCCGCGCTGACCGACGAGCCGGTCTACGTGCACGGCGCAGTCGGCACGCTGGTCGAGGCCTACCGCGAAGCCGGCGTGACGATGCTGCCGACGCTCGCGCCCGAGGCGACGCGGCGCGCCGACTACGCCGG
>JADLDF010000264.1 GCA_020846815.1 Gammaproteobacteria bacterium
ACGCCGAAGTGCGCCTCGATCTCCGAGTGCCGCAGGCGGATGTTCTCGGCATAGTTCCAGTAGACGTCGCCCTCGCGGATGAGCTGCGCGAGGTCCTTGTCGCGCGTGACCACGGTGGTGCAGAGCCCCGCGCGGCGGAAGCGCGCATGCAGCGTGCCGATGATGTCGTCGGCCTCGTACTCGCCGTGGCCGAACTCGGCGAGGCCCATGTGGCGGCAGAACTCGCGGCAGCGCTCGAACTGCAGCTTCAGGTCCGGCGGCGCCGGCTCGCGGTTCGCCTTGTAGGCCGGGTAGATGCGGTTGCGGAACGAGGTCGTGAGGCTCTCGTCGAAGGCCACGGCGAGATACTGCGGCCGCGCCCGCTCGATCAGGTCGCCGAGGAAGCGCGCGAAGCCGAACAGCGCATGCACCGGATTGCCGTCCCGATCCGTCATGTCCGGCGGCATGGAGTAGTACGCCCGGAAGACGTAGACGGAGGCGTCGATCAGGTAGACCACGGGCGGATAATAGATCCGATCTATTTTCCCGAAGGGAAAATAGATCGGATCTTCATGACATGAGCTTCTGCAGCCGCCCGTGCAGCGGGCTCGAACGCGGGAAGTGCGCGATCAGGTAGGCCATCTGGTCGAACAGCACGCGGCGACCCTTGAGGAAGATGTACTCCGCATAGGTCGGCGTGAACGGCACGGCCAGCAGGTGCATCTTCGCCTGCTCGGGCGTGCGCCAGGCCTTCAGGTTGTTGCAGCGGCGGCAGGCCGTGACGACGTTGTTCCAGGTGTCGCGGCCGCCCTGGCTGAAGGGCCGCACGTGGTCGCGCGACAGCTCGCGGGCCGGGAAGCGGCCGCCGCAGTAGAGGCACAGATAGGCGTCGCGCCGGAACAGGGTCTGGTTGTTCAGCGGTGGAACGTAGTCGTGGCGCAGATTGCCCGGGTTCCCCGTGTGCCCCATTGTGGCCACGATGGAGTTCACTTCGAGGAGGGTGCGGCGACCGGTCAGCGCACTGGTCCCGCCACAGAGCTGGAAGATCGGCGTGCCGCAGGTATAGGCGACCTGGCCCTGGGTGTAGAGCCGCGCGGCTTCCTTGTAGTCGATCCACTCCAAGGGCATGCCGGCGACGTCGGTCCGCAGCACGTGGTGCTGAAGCGACACCAGGCCGGGGCGCGAATCGATGCGCACATCGTCGTCGTACCCATGGTCGGCCAAATCGAGGTCGATACCGGTCATCGGACTCCCGAGATTAGGGGTGCGGAGCCCGGAATTCAACGTAGCGGAACCGCGACATGCGGCGCAGCGGCGCAGCGCGCGCTGACCCGGGCCCCGCCACGGCAACCGGCGCCGGCTCCGGGGCGGCGTCAGCGATGGCTCGCGAACACCCGCGTCTCGCCGGCCGTGTTGAACGCCAGTACGTCGTAGGGCTCGACGACGCTGCCCTGCTCCATGCCCGGCGAGCCGATGGGCATGCCCGGCACCGCGAGGCCGTCGACGCGGGGACGCTGCTCGAGCAGCCGCCGGATGTCGGCCGCCGGCACGTGGCCCTCGATCACGTAGCCGCCGACCTTGGCGGTATGGCAGGACGCGAGCCGCGGCGGCACCTTCCAGTCGCGGCGTATCGGCGTCAGGTCGTCGAGGTCGGCTGCGCGGCGAGCACGCGCGCGCCGCTCACGCCGAGCGCCGCGGCGACGACGCCGAGCAGGACGACGATCGCGACCAGTGGCGCGGCGCGACGGCGGGTGAAGAGCGAAACGGGGAAGGCTGACATCGTCGACTCCGGTGGACCAGGCCGCCCGAAGCCAAGCTAGCACAGCTCGTGCCGCGCCGGCCCGATCCGCAGCGCGCACCGGTCGGACTGTATCGCCCCGGACCAGCCCGCGGGAGCACTCCCGGGCGGGTGCTAAGATCGATGCCGTTCGATCCATCCGCATACCGCCGTGCCGCCCACACGCAAGCGTCCCAAGCGTCGCTCCCCCGCCCCAGCCCACCGACGACGCACCCGGACACCTGCCCCGGGCGGCCTCGTCACCTCGCACGACGTCGCCTCGCTCGCGGGCGTCTCGCGCTCGGCGGTGTCGCGCACCTTCACGCCCGACGCGAGCGTCTCCGAAAAGACGCGCCGCAAGGTGCTCGCGGCCGCGAGCAAGCTCGGCTACCAGCCGAACGTGATCGCGCGCAGCCTGATCACGCGCCAGTCGCGGCTCATCGGCCTGATCATGGGCGAGTGGGAGAACCCGTTCTACACGACCATGCTGCGCGACTTCACCGAAAAGCTCGGCCGTCGCGACTACCGCGTGATGCTGCTCGCCAGCCGCACCCCGGCCGACGTCGAGGCGGCGATGCGCATGCTGATGCAGTACCGGGTCGACGGCATGGTGCTGGTCTCGGCGGCGCCGGCCCCCGGCGCGGCCACCGACTACGTACGCATGGGCGGGCGGCTGGTACTGGTGAACCGCGAGGCCGAGGACCTGCCGGCGACCTCGATCGTCAGCGATGCGACGCGCCTCGGCCGCGAGCTCGCGCAGCGCCTGCTCGCGGCGGGCCACGGGCGGATCGCGCTGGTGCGCGGCGACCCGCAGCTGCGTTCCGGCGTGCTGCGTACCGCGGCGATCCGCGAGTCCATCGCCGCCTCGGCTGCCGCACGGATCGTGATCGATCGCAGCGGCGTGCTCGGCTATGCCGCGGGGCGCGCACTCGGCAACGAGCTGATGGCGCTGGCGCAGCCGCCCGACGTGATCGTCTGTTCGGCGGACATGACGGCCATCGGCGTGCTCGACGCGGTCAAGCTCGACCGCGGCCTGGACGTTCCCGGCCAGGTCGGCGTCGTCGGCTTCGGCGACGTCCCGGCATCGGGCTGGGCGAGCCACGACCTGACCACGATCCGGCTGCCGATCGAGCGCATGATCGACGAGTCCGTGGCGACGCTGCTCGCCGAACCGGCTGCCTCGCCCGGACCACGCCGCATCGTCGTGGAGGGTGCCATCGTGGAGCGCGCCACGTTGCGAACGCCATTGACCCCGCGCGGCACGCGGCGTTAGCGTCCGGCAAGCCGCATATGCGGCACGGAGGAGCTACGCATGGCGTCGAAGCAGAAGACCTCACGCAGGACCCGCAGCTCGAACCGCGGCGCCGCGGCCGGCAAGGCCAAGCGCCGTACCACGACCGCACGCGCCAAGGGCAAGGCCAAGGCCAAGACCGCTGCGGCCGCACCCGCCCGCAAGAAGACCTCGACCCTCGCACGCGGCCGCGCCGTCGCGGCGCGCGCCGGCCGCAAGGGCAAGGTGGCGCTGCGCAAGCTGGCACGCGGCACCCGCCAGACCGCAAGGCGCGCCCGCGCCAGTGCGCGCAGCGGCATCGCACAGGCGGCCGCCGGTACGCAGGCCGCGACGCGCAAGGTCGAGGTCGCCGCGCAGAACGCGGTCGACTCGATGGCGGCGACGCTCGAGAAAGTCGCCGACCGCGTCGAGCAGATCGTCGCCGACGGCGCGCCGGCCGCAGAGTCCGCATCGGCCGCCGCGCCGCCGCGCTGAGCCCGAACCGCGGCGGATGATCCGGCGTCGTCCCGTGCCAGGCGCGGTGCGAACCGCGCCCGGCCGGTGCGCCGCCGTCCTCGGCCTGCTCGCCCCGTTCCTCGCCGGCTGCGCCTCGCTGCCGGAGGCGCCGCCGCGCATGGCCGGCCCGACTCTTGCCTGCATCCGTGCGACCGTCGCCGCCAAGCTGCCGCTCGGGCTCGGCGACAAGCTGCAGCACTGCCTCGCCGGCGGCATGATCGCGCGCCACTGCAGCACGGGAGAGGCGTGGCTCGCCTCCTGGGGCAAGGAGCTCGGCGATGCGCTAGGCCCGGGCGATGCCGACCGCCGCGATCTCGACGCCGGCCATGCCGGCATCCGCTGCGCACGGACCGCCGGTGACGACGCCGCGATCCGTGACTGCTGCGAGCGCCTCTACCCCGAGCCGCGTACCGGCGCGCGCACCGTCTGGCGCAGATCGCCGTCGTACCGGCCGGAGAGGAAGGCGATCACGTCGGCCTCGACCTCGGCCGGACTCTCCATGTAGGGATAGTGGCCGAGCTTCGGGTACTTGCGGATCAGCGTCGGCGCCGCGGTCATCCAGGAGCTCTGCACCTCGGCCTCGGTGTGCACCCAGCGTCGGGTTCGACATGCCCTGCAGGATCATGGTCGGCGCCTGCACCGCGGCGAGATAGGCGGCCGTGTCGCCGGTCTTGAAGTTGCGCAGGTACCCGGCCGCGGCCGCCCGGCCGCCCTCGCGCCGGTTCATGTCGTAGACCAGTTCCACCAGATCCGGCGGCAGCGGCCGCAGCGAAGGCATGTTACCGCCGAGATCCTTTTCCCAGCGGCCGAGCGAGCGGTAGCGCGCGCTGACGTAGCGCTCGAGCCAGCTGCCGCGCGGACGGTTCGGGTTGCTCTGCGCGGTGCGTGGCACGCCGCCCGAGTTGATCAGCACGAGGCGGCCGACACGCTCTGGATGACGGCCGGCGAACATGAAGGCGATCTGGCCGCCGGAGGACGTACCGACGAGATCGAAACGCGTGACGCCGAGCTTCGCGGGCAGTTCGGTCAGGATCATCACGTTGCGCTCCATGTCGTTGACGTCCTTGCCATCGAAGCCCGTCAGACCGGCGTTCAGATAATCCATGCGGATCACGCGCCAGCCCGCGGCCACCAGCGCCGCCGCCAGGCCGTCCCAGCTGCGCAGGCTCATGAACGAGGCGTGGCTCAGCACCACGACCGGCGGATCCGCGACGCCCGCCGGCGACTGGTCGACGTAGTGCACGCGGATGCCGTCGAGGTCCAGCCACTTGGAGTCGGGCAGCCGGTACTTCGCCTCGAGCTCCTGCAGCGGGATCTCGAGCGCGCTCGAATTCAGCAGCCAGGCGCCGACGCCGAGCGCCAGCACGGCGAGGACCAGCAGGCCGACGAGGGACTTTGCAATGCCGCTCATTCAGGTCCCTCCGCTTCCGGAGGAGGCCGGTGCCGCATCGGGCAGCTCGATCTCGCCCTGCGAGCCGAAGCGCACGCTACGAAAACCGGTACCGGAGAGCTTGCCACTGAGGTCGTAGCGGATCCTGCCGCCGGGCTGGCCGCGCTCCATCGCGCCCATCGCACCGACCACCTGGCGCGCCATGCGCAGCGCCGAGACGGTGACCGGCACTGCGACGATCGCCTCGCCGTAGCGCGGCACGCTGCCGCGCACGTTGCTGACGCCGGTGGCGAAGGCCTTGTCCTGCACGTCGAGCTTCACGAACACGCCGTCGTAGTCGATCGGCGCATCGTTGGGATTCTGCACCCGCAGCTTCACCAGCAGGCGCAGCTCGAAACCTTGGCCCTGCAGCGGCTCGAGGCCGGCGACCATGATCTGCGGCGGATCGCGCTGCGGCAGCG
>JADLDF010000265.1 GCA_020846815.1 Gammaproteobacteria bacterium
ACGTCGCGCGCAAGGGCTCGATCGCGATCGACGGCGTCAGCCTGACGGTCAACGAAGTCGAGGGCGACGAGTTCGGCGTCAACCTGATCCCGCACACCCAGACGGTGACCACGCTCGGCGAATTGCGTGTCGGCCGCCGCGTCAACCTCGAAATCGACCAGGTCGCGCGCTATGTCGAGCGGCTGCTCGGCGCGCAGCAGGCCGCGCCGTCGCCCTCGCACTGAAGAAAGGAGCACCGAGCATGCACGTCGTACGCAGGGAGGCCGCCACGGCCTCGACCGGGCTCAACAGCGTCGAGGAAATCCTCGCCGACCTTGCCGCCGGCAGGATGGTCGTCATCATGGACGACGAGGACCGCGAGAACGAGGGCGACCTGCTCATGGCCGCGAGTCTCGTGCGGCCCGAGGACATCAACTTCATGGCGCGCTACGGCCGCGGCCTGATCTGCCTGACCCTGACGCGCGAGCGCTGCCAGCAGCTGCGCCTGCCGCTGATGGTCAGCGACACGGATCTCGAGCAGCGCACCAATTTCACGCTGTCGATCGAGGCGGCCGAGGGCGTCACCACCGGCATCTCGGCCTACGACCGCGCGCACACGGTGCGTACCGCCGTGGCGCCGGACGCCAGACCCGCCGACCTGCGCCAGCCCGGCCATATCTTTCCGATCATGGCTCAGCCCGGCGGCGTGCTGACCCGCGCCGGACACACCGAGGCGGGCTGCGATTTCGCGCGCCTCGCCGGCCTCGAGCCCGCCGCGGTCATCGTCGAGATCATGAACGACGACGGCACCATGGCCCGGCGGCCGGACCTCGAGAAGTTCGCCCGCGAGCACGGCCTGAAGATCGGCACGATCGCCGACCTGATCCGCCACCGCCTGCGCAACGAGCGCTCGGTCGAGCGCATCGCCGAGCAGCGCGTCGCGACCGAGTTCGGCGAGTTCACGCTGCTCGCCTACCAGGACCACGTGCACCGCGACGTGCACCTCGCGCTGGTGTGCGGCAGCATCGCGCCCGACGGCGCTGCGCCGCTGGTGCGCGTGCACCTGACCGACACGCTGCGCGACGTGCTCGGCATCGGCGGCGAGGGGCGGCACTGGACGCTGCGCGCGGCCATGGCACGCATCGCCCGTGAGGGCTACGGTGTGATCGTGATCCTGCGCGAGGCCGAGACGCCGCGACAGCTCGCCGACGCGGTGCAGGCGCTGTCGCGCACGGACGGCCCGCCGCCGATCCCGGGCGCGGGCGGGCCGGTGCTGCGCACCTACGGCATCGGCGCGCAGATCCTCAAGGACGTCGGCGTGCGGCGCATGCGCGTGCTGTCGGCGCCGAAGCAGCTGCACGGCCTCGCGGCCTTCGACCTCGAGGTCGAGAGCTACGTGGACCACGACTGACGTGCCGGACGCGACGCAGATCGAAGGCGCGCTCGACGCCCGCGGCCTGAAGGTCGCGATCGTCGCCGGACGCTGGAACGACTTCATCATCGCGAGCCTGCTGAAGGGCGCCCGTGCCTCCTGGGCGCGCCACGGCGGCGCACCGGCCGATCTCACGGTCGCGCGCGTGCCCGGCGCGTTCGAGCTGCCGGTCGCGGTCAAGCGTTTCGCCGCCACGGGGCGCTACGATGCCGTGGTCGCGCTCGGTTGCGTGATCCGCGGCGACACGCCCCACTTCGACTACGTCGCGGGCGAGGCCGCCGCCGGCTTGACGCGTGCCCAGCTCGACACCGGCGTGCCGTGCATCTTCGGCGTGCTGACGGTCGACACGGTCGACCAGGCGCTGGAGCGTGCCGCGACCACGCGCATGGACAAGGGTGGCGAGGCGATGGATGTCGCGATCGAGATGGCGGATCTGTTCCGCCGGGTCGGCCGATGAACCGGCCCGTGCAGCAGCACGACCCGCGCTCGGGCGCGCGCTCGCTGGCGCGCAAGCTGGCGCTGCAGGCGATCTACCGGCTGCAGATCAACGAAGGGCCCTGGCAGGACCTGATCGGCGAATTCCAGTCGGCCGAGGACATGCCCCGGGCCGATCACGAGTACTTCGCGGAGATCGTGCGCGCGGTCGCCGGCGAGCGCGAAGCACTCGACGCCAGCCTCGCGGCCTGGCTCGACCGCAAGCCGTCGGAGCTCGATCCGGTCGAGCACGCCGTGCTGCTGGTCGGCACCTGGGAGCTGCGCTCGCGTCCCGACGTGCCCTGGCGCGTCGTCATCAACGAAGCCGTGACTCTGACGCGCCGCTTCGGCGCGACCGACGGGCACAAGTTCGTCAACGCCGTGCTCGACCGCGCGGCGCGCGAGCTGCGGCCGCACGAGCACTGAGCGCCGCTTTCCGGCCCGCAGGTCCTGCTACCCATGGCGCTGTCCGAGTTCGAGCTGATCCACCGCTACTTCGGCGGCACCCGGGCGCCCGGCGCGGGCGCACGCCGCGAGGACGTGCTGCTCGGCGTCGGCGACGACGGCGCGATCCTGCGGCCCCCGCCGGGGCACGACCTGGTCGCGGTCGCCGACACGATCATCGAGGGCATGCACTTTCCGGTCGGCTCGCCGCCGGCCGCGGTGGGCCATCGCGCCCTCGCGGTGAACCTCAGCGACGTCGCAGCCATGGGTGCGACGCCTGCCTGGGCGCTGCTGTCGCTGTCGCTGCCCCAGGCCGATGAAGAATGGCTGCAGGCCTTCGCCACGGGCCTCGGACGGCTGGCGCAGGAGCACGGCGTCGCCCTGGTCGGCGGCGACACCACGGGCGGCGCGCTCGTCGTCAACGTGCAGCTGCTCGGCTTCGTGCCCACAGGCAGCGCGCTGCGCCGTGCCGGCGGTACGCCCGGCGACTGGATCTTCGTCTCCGGCACGCCCGGCGACGCCGCCGCCGGCCTCGCGATCGAGATGGGCACGGCGGGACCGGGCGGTCTCGATGAGGCCTGGCTGCGCGACCGCTTCCTCTATCCGACTCCGCGCGTCGCGCTCGGCGGACTGCTGCGCGGGCTCGCCAGCGCCTGCATCGACGTCTCCGACGGCCTCGTGGGCGATCTCGGCAAGCTCGCTGCGGCCAGCGGCTGCGGCGCCGAGCTCGACGTCACGCGGTTGCCGCTCTCGCCGGCGCTGATCCGCACGCTCGGCGCGGAGCAGGCACTGGAACGGGCACTCTCTGGCGGCGACGACTACGAGCTGTGCTTCACTGTCCCCGATGCGCGACTCGCCGAGGCCAACGCCCGGCTGGCCGCGCAGCCGACGCCGGTGCGCTGCATCGGACGCCTAGTGTCAGGAAGTGACGTGAAACTGCAGCGTGCCGGGACCGTGATGGACTTCTCGCACACGGGGTTCGACCACTTCGCCCGCTGAGCCCGGCCCGTCGGGAACTGCGTCACAGCCCGCAGCGGCGTCTCTTCGTATCCTGCCCGCGCACAGCTTCGGTCAACTCCGACCGCGGCGGCGACGTGACGCTCCGATGCCATCACTCCTGCAGAACGATTCCAAGGCCAGCTCGCCGGCGAAGATGCCGGAGAAGATCGGCAAGTACGTGATCGTGAACGAGGTCGGACGCGGCAGCACCGGCACCGTCTACCTCTCGCACGACCCGTACTACGGTCGCGACGTCGCGATCAAGGTTTACAACCTCGATGCCGGCGGCGACGAGGAGAAGGCGCGCATCGCGCGCAAGATGTTCCTCTCCGAGGCCCACATGGTGGGCATGCTGCAGCACCCGCACATCCTGCCGATCTACGACGCGGGCGAGGAGGGCGACTACTGCTACATCGTCACCGAGCATGTGCACGGCGCGCGCACGCTCGCAGCCTACTGCAAGCCCGACAACCTGCTGCGCATCGACGACGTCGTCGAGATCGTCTACAAGTGTGCGCGCGCGCTGCACTACGCGCACTCGCGCGGCGTGATCCACCGCGACATCAAGCCGTCGAACATCATGCTGACGCAGGACTCCGACGTCCGCATCATCGACTTCGGCATCGCGCTGGTCGCCGACTCCGACATCTCGCGCATCGAGGGCATCGCCGGCAGCCCGAGCTACATGTCGCCCGAGCAGGTGCAGAGCCTCGAGCTCACGCACCGCTCCGACATCTATTCGCTCGGCGCAGTGATGTACGAGCTGCTGACGGGGGCGCGGCCCTTCAAGGCCTCGAACCTCGCCAAGCTCCTGCACCAGATCGTCTACGCCACGCCGGCGCCGATCCACACCCTGCGCCCCGACATCCCCGAGGAACTCGAGCAGGTCTGCGCCACGGCGCTGATGAAGCAGCCCGAGCGCCGCTACAAGACCGGCCTCGATTTCGCGGCGGACCTCACGCGCGTGCACCAGAAGCTGCGCGAGGCATATTCCAAGATCGACCCGCAGGAGCAGTTCGCGACCTTGCGCCGACTGCGCTTCTTCCACGAGTTCTCGCACGCCGAGATCTGGGAAGTCATGCGCGCCAGCACCTGGCGCGACTACGCACCGGGCGAGCACATCGTGCGCGAGGGCGAGATCGACGACCGCTTCTACATCCTGGTGTCGGGCGAGTGCGCGGTGGAGCGCACCGGCACCAACGTCGGGCGCATCGAGACCGGCGACTGCTTCGGCGAGACCGGCTACGTGAAGGGCGCGCGCCGCACCGCCAGCATCCGCGCTTCGAGCCCGGTGACGGTGCTGAAGGTGAGTGCGACGCTGCTGGAGCAGGTGTCCGCCGCCTGCCAGCTGCGCTTCAACCGCATGTTCCTGAAGACCCTGATCACCCGGCTGCAGAGCGCCGAGGCCGCGGCGATCCGCTGAGCGCGTCCCGTGGCGGGCTCACCCGCCGGACGGCACAATCGACTTCCCGGGCCGGCAACCGCCGGCCATGCGACATGGAGGTCGTCCCGATGATCCTTGCAATCCGCCTCGCCCCGCGCGCCGTATTCGCCGCCCTCGCGCTGATCGGCGCGCAGGCCGCAATCGCGGCCACCCCGAAAGTTCCTGCCGTCACCGCCAGCGTCACGACCAGCGTCACCGCCGGCGCGGCGACGACCGCAGCCGCTGCGACTCCGGCGGGCGGCTCCGCCGCGACGCCTGCCACTGCCGTTGCTGCCGCGAAGTGCCCGGCGTTCCTCGACCAGGAGTTCACGCGCCTGCGCTCCGCCGAGAAGGTCAACCTGTGCAAGGCCTTCGCCGGCAAACCGCTGCTGGTGGTGAACACCGCGAGCCACTGCGGCTTCACGCCGCAGTTCAAGGGCCTGGAGGCGCTGAACCAGAAGTACCGCGGTCGCGGCCTCGTCGTGCTCGGCTTCCCGTCGGACGACTTCAACCAGGAAGCGAAGGACCAGGCCGAGACGGCCGAGGTCTGCTACGTCAACTACGGCGTCAAGTTCGCGATGTTCGCGCCGACGGTGGTCAGCGGCAGCAAGGCCAATCCGCTGTTCCGCGAGCTCGCGCGCCAGTCGCAGGAGCCCTCCTGGAACTTCAACAAGTACCTGGTGGCGGCGGACGGCAAGGTCGTCGGGTATTTCGGCAGCCGCACGGCACCGGATTCGCCTGAGATGCAGGCCGCGATCGAGAAGCTGCTCTGACCGGTCGGGCAGGCTGAGGCTCTCAGCGCGCCCGCGATCGGCGGCGCGCTGCGGCCGTGCGAGGGCCGTGCGAGGGCCGCGCTACGGGAGAGAACCGCAGCGCCGCCCGCGCGCTCAGGCCGGCTCGGCGTCCTTGTCGCGCTCGATCAGCGCGTAAGCCGAGTGGTTGTGGATCGACTCGAAGTTCTCCGACTCGACCACATAGGCGGCGACCCGGTCCTCGTTGTTCATGCGCACGGCCACGTCGCGCACCATGTCCTCGACGAACTTGGGGTTCTCGTAGGCACGTTCGGTCACGTACTTCTCGTCCGGGCGCTTGAGGATGCCGTAGAGCTCGCACGACGCCTCGGACTCGGCGATGTCGATCAGCTCCTCGATCCACATGTGTTCACGCAGCTTCGCGCTGATCGTGACGTGCGAGCGCTGGTTGTGGGCGCCGTACTGGGAGATCTTCTTGCTGCAGGGGCAGAGGCTCGTCACCGGCACCACCACCTTGACCCAGAGCGCGGTCACGCCGTTGCGGCGCTCGCCGATCAGGGTGGCCTGGTAGTCCATCAGGCTCTCCACGCCCGAGACCGGCGCCTTCTTCATCACGAAGAACGGGAAGGTCATCTCGATGTGGCCGGCCTCCGCCTCGAGCTTCTCCGTCATCTCCTCGAGGATCTTCTGGAAACCCTCGACCGAGATCTCGCGCTCCTGGTGCAGCAGCTC
>JADLDF010000266.1 GCA_020846815.1 Gammaproteobacteria bacterium
CCGCGCGCGCGGCCCGGCGAGATCACGCTCGCGCATCTCGGCGTGCTGTTCCTCGACGAGCTCCCGGAGTTCGACCGCCGCGTGCTCGAGGCGCTGCGCGAGCCGCTGGAGAGCGGCGTGGTGTCGATCTCGCGCGCCGGGGTGCAGGCCGAGTACCCGGCACGCTTCCAGCTCGTGGCGGCGATGAATCCCTGTCCCTGCGGCCATCTCGGCGACCGCGCGCGGGCCTGTCGTTGCCGGCCGCGCGACCTCGCGCGCTATCGCGCGCGGCTGTCGGGTCCGCTGCTCGATCGCATCGACCTGCGCGTCGCGCTCGAGCCGGTCGGCGAGCCCGAGCTCGCGGCGCACCGGCTGGCGCTGGCTCGCGGCGAGGTGCAGCGCGAGCTCGAGCACGACGCCGTGCGCATCCGCGCGGCGCGCGAGCGCCAGCATGCGCGGCAGGGCCGGCTCAACGCCGCGCTCGCCGGTGCGGCGCTCGAGCGCTGCGCGCAGCCGACGCGCGAGGCGCTGCAGACGCTGAACCTGGCGCGCGAGAAACTGGGCCTGAGCCTGCGCGGCACGCACCGCGCGCTGCGCGTCGCGCGCACGCTCGCCGACCTGGAAGGCTCGGAGGCCGTCAGCGAGGCACAGATCGCCGAAGCGATCCAGTTGCGGCGGGCACTCGGAAGCGAGTAAATGCTCTCGGCGGTCGTGCTATGCGCACTTCACGGTCTACCTGTCTGACCGACCTGCGCCGACGCTGGCAGCGGGCAGCACCCACGTTGGGCGCTGCCCGCTTCGCATTTCAGGCCAGCTTGCCGAGCGTGCCGCTCGTCTCCGCCAGCAGGTAGTAGAACGTCACGCGGCTCTTGCGGCGCTCGTCCTTCATCTGCGCGGCGACCCTGGCGATCGCGGCATCGGCGTCGGGCGCCGAGAGGCCGGGCTTCCTGGCGGCAAAGCCGTCGCGCACGCGCGCCAGCTCTTCCTTGTCCGAGGTCGACACCAGCGAGGAATCCTCGTTGCGCAGCGCGCTGCCGCAGATGGCGACGCGGCGTATCAGCCGAGCAATTGCGGAATGAGAGCGCCGAGTGTGGCGAATACAGGCTTGATGGCCGATGGCATGAGCAGGCGCGCGGCCTGCCAATCCTGAACCAGCAGATCCCCAAACGCGTTGACGCGCAGCTGGCTGGTGACGGGCATGACGATCAGGTCGTGGCGTGCGCGGTGATATGCGGCACTCGAGACGATGACAGCGGCCGAGGAGCAGGCGGCGACCAGCCGCTCGACGATGTCGGCCGGCACGTCCTCGATCACGCCGGAGCGCGTCCAGTAGGCCTTCTGGAAGTTCTGCCACTTCGAGATCACCAGGCGCCGCTCGTCCTCGGTCGCGTAGGGCGGCATGTCGAAATGCGGCGGCAGCAGCTCGCCGCGGTACACCAGCTCGCGGCGTGCCTCCTGCAGGGACTTCGCCGCATCTTCCTTGATGTGCCAGGCCCAGAAGTTGCCGATGGCGACGACGGCACGGCCGCCGCTGAGCTCGTTCAGCGTCAACAGCGCATTGCCGATCTTCAGCGGCAGCATCTCGTACGGGCTCAGCGCCAGCGCGCCGAGCCGGATGCGCCGCGTCGCCAGCGCCGCGGGCACGAGCGCGACGAAGGCGTCGGGGTTCTGGTGGTAGTTGGAGTGCCAGAGCGTGCGCACGCCGGCCTGTTCGGCCGCGACCGCGATCTCGGCGACCTGTGCCGGCGTCAGGTCCGGCTCGAGGATGAGGTCGATCTGCATGACTGCAGAATCTGGCACGAACCGGGCGGGTGCAGGCGCATGCCGCGCCCTGCATGTCCGCCTCGTGCACGCCGACCGGGCGCGGACCTCGGCCGGGCCCGGCCGGTGGTTTGGCTACTGGTTCAGCTCGACCATGTAGTCGACGGCGAGCTTGACGAGGTCGTCCGGCGCATCGGTGCGGCCGCCCTTTGCGGGCATGACGCCACCCT
This sequence comes from Gammaproteobacteria bacterium, assembly GCA_020846815.1. The sequence continues at coordinate 1,971 of JADLDF010000266.1, forward strand.
TGCCCTGATAGCCCTCGATCGCGTGCTTGTAGAGCGTGTCCTTGCCCTGCGCGATGCGCGGCGCCCAGGCACCCTTGTCGCCGGAGCGCGGTGCGCCGCCGATGCCCTGGCCGTGACAGGCGGTGCAGGCCGTTTCATAGAGACCCTTGCCATCGGCCGGCAGCTCCGGGCCGCCCGCACCGCCGCCGACCTCGGCCGAGCCGGCCGGCGGCTCGATCGTCAGGGCGCTGTTGTCCTGGCCGGCAATGGCGACACGTGCGAACGGCTTGACGCGCTGCTCGACTCCCGAGACGTAGGTCGGATCGGAGCGCAAATGCTCTACCTGGGTGTTGGCACCGACGGAGCGGGCCAGCGCCATCAGGATCAAGGCGACGGCGATCAGCAGGCCGATGACCACGCTGAACACGTTGAAGAACTGGGAGTCCTGCTTGCTCACGATGTTGTCCAGGAAGGGCTTTTTCGAAGGCTGGGGAGTATAGCGGGTCGAGCCGGGCTGGCCCACCGTGCGGCCGCGTCGGGGCCAGACCGCCCGGCGGCCGGAACCGCGAAGCGGCCGATGCGAACGGCTTTCATCGCGCGGGGTCAGCGCCTCGAGTCGTTGCCCCGGGTCATCGCCCGCGCAGGCCAGCCCGCGGCGTCCGCCGCCGCGCGGCGTTCAGGTATCCGACGGCGTGAGCAGGCGCAGGCGACGGATGGCCGTGACCTCCGGCAGCCGGCGCAGGAACAGCGTGGCTTCGCGCGTGCCCATCGGATGACTCACCAGATAGCCCTGGGCCTCGCGACAGTCGTGTGCCCGCAGCAGCGCGAGCTGCTGCTCGTGCTCCACGCCCTCGGCCGCGACGCGCAGGCCGAGCGCGCGCGCCATGTCGATCGTGGCGCGCGCGAGCGCGCCATTGCGGCCTTCGGTCGCGAGATCGGCGACGACCCGGCGGTCGATCTTCAGGCGATCGATCGCGAGCTCCATGAGGCGTCCCGGATTGCTGTAGCCACTGCCGAAATCGTCGATCGTCATGCTGATGCCCAGACGCTTCAGGCCTTCGATCGTGCGGCGCGCCGCGGCTTCGTCCGCGAGCAGTGCCGCCTCGGTGATCTCGATCTCGAGATGATCGGGTTGCAGCCCGGCCGCGGCGAGCGCGCGCTCGACCTCGCCGACGAAGTCGGGGCTGGTCAGCTGCGAGCTGGCGACGTTCACGGCGACGCGGTCCAGCGGCAGCCCGGCCGCGATCCAGCCCGCGGCGTCGCGGCAGGCCCGGTCGAGCACCCAGGCGCCGATCGACGCCATCAGGCCGCTGGCTTCGGCGATCGGCAGGAACTCGGCAGGCGCGATCGCGCCGATGCCCGGCAGGTCCCAGCGCAGCAGGGCCTCCATCGCGCAGACCTGGTCGCTGCCGAGATCGACCAGCGGCTGGTAGACGAGGCGCAGCTGCTGCTCGGGAATCGCGCGGCGCAGGCCCGACTCGAGCGTCGCGCGTCGCGTGGACAGCTCCGACATCGCGCGGTCGAAGAACGCGAACGGCTCGCCGCGCGAGCGCTTGGCGTGATACATCGCCAGATCCGCGTGCTTCAGCAGCTCGTCGATGTCGGCGCCGTCCTCGGGCCACATCGCGATGCCGATCGACGGCGACACGGTGATCTCGTGCGCGTTCACCTGCACCGGCTCGGCGAGCCGTTCGAGGATGCGCTGCGCGACGGCGCTGGCGTCGTCGCGGCTCGCGATCTCGGCGAGGTAGACGATGAACTCGTCGCCGCCCTGCCGTGCGAGCAGCCGGCCGTCGTGCTGCGGCGCTTGGCCGTCGAGCGCGTCGGCCTGGCTCTGGACCACACGGTCGGTGTCGCGCACCGCGGCATCGAGCCGCGTGGCGACCTGGCACAGCAGCGCATCGCCGACCGCGTGGCCGAGCGTGTCGTTGATGCGCTTGAAGTCGTCGAGGTCGAGGAACAGCACCGCCGCGGCGCTCGCCGTGCCGGGTGTGCGGCGCAGGTCGGCCGCGACGCTCGAGCGGAAGTTCTCGCGGTTGGCGAGCCCGGTCAGCGAATCGAAGTACGCCAGCCGGCGTACATGGGTCTGCGTGGCGCGCTTCGCGGCCAGCGCACGCGCGAGCTGGCGGATTTCGCGCGGATGGAACGGCTTCTGCAGCAGGAAGGTGCGCTCGGGCGGCACGCCGTCGGCGGCGAGCGCGTCCGGGTCGAGACGGTTGACGTCCGTGCACAGCACGACGTCCGTTTCCGGATCGAGGCGCACCAGCTCGCGGGCGGCGTCCAGCGTCTCGGCGCTGGAGGTGGACGGCAGGTCCAGGAAGATGGTGTCGAAAGGGCGGCCCTGCTGCGTCGCGCGTCGTACCGCCGCGGCCGCTTCCTTGGCGTCGCGCGCGAATTCCGCGTCGATGCTGCGGTGGGTCGACGCGAACGCGGCGTGCCAGCCCTGCTGCGAGCCGTTCGCTTCGTCGACGACGAGCACGTGGATCAGGGGTAGCGGAGCGCTCACGGGTGCGTGGATCCTCGACAGGCCCGGCCACGGCGGTCACGCCGGCGATGCCGGCGTGCTGCGACCATCGCAGGAGACTAGTGCGCCCCGCGCGAGACGCGCGCGTCCTGGATCACAGACGCGGCGCCTGGCCCGCTGGCGAGACCGGTCGCGTGAACTGCGTCACATGCTGCTGGAGCCTGGATGCCGGATCGGCCTCGCGACGGCCCGCGGCCGCGATCGTATCCGCAGAGTCCGCAGCTTGCCGGTGCGAGGGCGCGCCACTTAAGCTCGGGACGTCATGAGTCCGTTGCGGAATCTCGTTCGCAAGCCGCTGCTGCGTGCACTGCTGTGCGTCGCGCTCGGCCTGCGCGCCTTGACACCCGCCGGTGTCATGGTGTCGGGCGACCTCGACCAGGGATTCGAAGTCCAGCTGTGTACGGTCCATGGCCTGCAGACCCTGTCGCTGCCCGGGCCTGGCGAGCCCGCCGAGCCGGCTCGCGGTTCCGGTTCCGGGCATGCCGACCCGGCCTGCCCATTCTCGCTGGCCGCAGGCGCGGCGCTGGCTCCCGCGGCTGCTCCGCTGCTTCGAGCGGCCGCATCCGTTGTTCAGATCGCCGAGCGCGGCACTGCCCGGAATTTCGTGGCCGCGATCCAGCGCGCCCAGTCGCCTCGCGCGCCTCCCGTCCGGCTCCCCGCCTGATCCACGGCGCCGCGAGGCGTCCCACCATCGTTCGATGAAACGTCGCGTAGCAGCGCGGCGGGCAGGCGTTCCACCGTCGCCCGCCGGCGGCGGCGCGACCCTGGGGAGTTCCGTCATGTCGAAGTCTTTCGTTCCGGCGCGCCTGCTGTCGCTCGCGTCGCTGGGTGTCGTGGCCGGTGCGGCCTGGGCCGCACCGCCGCCCGACGAACACGAGCTGCGCGAGATCGTCGTCACCGCGTCGCGCATGCTCGAGCCGCTGGTGATCGCGGTCGATGCCAAGACGCCACGCCAGCCCGTACCGGCGCACGACGGCGCCGACTATCTCAAGACCGTCCCGGGTTTCGCCGTGATCCGCAAGGGCGGCACGGATGGCGATCCGGTGTTCCGCGGCATGGCCGCCTCGCGCATCAACGTGCAGATCGACGGCGAGCAGGTGCTCGGCGGCTGCGGCATGCGCATGGACCCGCCGACCGCCTACGTCTTCCCGGAGGCTTACGACCGCATCGTCGTCGTCAAGGGGCCGCAGACGGTGCTGCGCGGCGCAGGAAACTCCGCGGCCGCGGTGTCGTTCGAGCGCGATGCCCCCCGCTACGAGGCCGCGGCCTTCACCGCCCACGGCAGCGTGCTGGCCGGCAGCTTCGGTCGCAACGACCTCGTGGCCGATCTCGAGCTCGGCTCGCCGCGCGTCTACGCCCGGCTCTCCGGCACGCGCGCACGAGCGCAGGACTATGCGGACGGCGGCGGCCGGGACGTGCACGCCGACTACCTGCGCTGGAGCACGAACGCGCTGCTCGGCTGGACACCCGACGAGCAGACGCGCATGGAGCTCAGCGGCGCGCTCAGCGACGGCGAGGCCGCTTACGCCGATCGCGCGATGGACGGCGTGAAGTTCGCGCGCGACAACCTCGGGCTGCGCTTCGAGCGGCGCGAGCTGTCGGCACGTGTGCGGCGCCTCGAGGCGCGCGCGTTCTACAACTACGTCGATCACGTCATGGACAACTACAGCCTGCGCGACTTCGTGCCCACGACCATGATGCCGGGCCGCGCGGCCTCGAACCCCGATCGCCGCACCACGGGTGCCAAGGCC
>JADLDF010000267.1 GCA_020846815.1 Gammaproteobacteria bacterium
CAGCACGTCGCGCGAGGTCGTGACCTGCACGGCGTCGGAAACCGAATGCGAGGAATCCCACTCGCCGCCCGGCCGATGCACGACGAAGCCGCGATCCTTGTGCACCGGCCCGCCGCGCAGCACCGCGTGCGCACCGACCGCCGGGTCGCTCGCCTCGAGCTTCATCTGCGACAGCACCTCGGCGAGTGTCATAGGCAGCGGCTTGTTGACCACGATGCCGAGCGCACCCTTGTCGACGCTGTGCTCACAGACGAGCGTGACGGTCTGCGCGAAATTCGGGTCCGCGAGGGACGGCATCGCGATCAGGAGGTGGTTCGTCAGGCTCTGCGCGTCGGCCATGGCGGGGAGTATGCGGCGCCGTGCCCGGGCTCGCCAGTGGGGGACCGCTCCGGCGTCCACCGTCGTCGCAGTGACCGGCCCGCGCCGTCTGCCACCGCTCCGACAACCCACCCGCTACGGAGAAGTAGGCGCCACCGACAACAACCCGCCCCGCTCGAACCGCCATTCATAGGCGAACCCGAGCTCCGGAAACACCCGCGCCATGTCGCTCGGAAACGGATCGAACGGACTCGCGAGCCTGAGGATCTGCAGCGCGGCGTCGTCGAGGCGGGGGTCGCCGCTGGAGCGGCGGATCGTGGCGTTCTTGAGGTGCCCGTCGGCCGTGAGCTCGACCTCGAGCACCGGCCAGCGCGTGCGGTTCGCTTGCTCGCGCGCCACGGTCGGGTAGTTCAGCGTGCCGAGGCGCTCGACCTTGCGGCGCCAGCCATCCAGGTAGGGAGCGAGCAGGGAGCGGCGCGTGTCCGGCGAGACGAAGCTGCCAGCGCGGGCCGCGGGGCCCGTGAGCTGCACCGCGTCGACGGCGTCCTCGCCGCCGAAGTCGGCGGTCACCGGCAGGCGTGGGCGGGCGCCGGCCGTCGCGCCGGTCAGCAGCGGCAGCTCGTCCGCGCCGGCGTCGGGGCGGACCTCGCCCGAGTAGCGCACCGTCGGCCGGTGCATCGAGCTCGCGAGCACCGATTCCGCGCCGCCGCTCGCGGGCGAGCCGGTCTCGGCCGTCTCGCCCGGCGGTGCGTCGGGGTCGCGGCCGTCGGCGGTCTCGGGCTCGGGCGGCGGCCCGAAAGGCGTGCGTGCCGCGATGCGCTCGCGGGTCGTGCCGGCGCCGACGCGCGAGGCCTGGGCGAGATAGGCGGCGTCGCCGTCGCGGGGTTCGTCGCGGGCATCCTCGGTCAGCAGCTGCACGTCGAGGCCCGGCGCCGCCGAGGATGGCGTACGGCTGGCGGTGAAGGTGACGCCGAGGATGATCATGCCGTGCACCACGGCCGCCAGGAACAGCGTCGTGACCAGGCGGTCGCGGATCGGCGTCTCGGTGCCGATCGCCGCCGCGCTGCCTGCCCCGGACGGTCTCATGCGGCTGCTCTCCCGGTGCCGTGCCTCAACGCCGCGCCTCGAGACGCCGCGTGATCGCGTCCATGAGCAGACCACCGATGTCGGTGCCGCGCTGCTTGTCGATCTCGCGGATGCCGGTCGGGCTGGTGACGTTGATCTCGGTGACGAAGCCGCCGATGACGTCGAGGCCCACGAACAGCATGCCCTGCTCGGCGAGGCGCGGGCCGATCTGGCCGGCGAGGAAGCGGTCGCGATCGTCGAGCGGCCGCGTGACGCCGGTGGCGCCGGCGGCGAGGTTGCCGCGGTTGTCGCTGGCGCTCGGGATCCGCGCCAGCGCGAACGGCACGGGCTCGCCGTCGACCAGGATCACGCGCGCGTCGCCGCCGGTGACGATCTCCGGGATGTAGCGCTGCACGATCGCGAAGCGGCTGCCGTAGTCCGTCAGCGTCTCGAACACCACGTTCATGTTCTTGTCGCCACGATCGACGACGAAGATCGAGCGGCCGCCCATGCCGTGCAGCGGCTTGCAGACCACCTTGCCGTGCTCGGCGAGAAAGGCCTCCATGTCGAGCTGGTCGCGGGTGATCAGCGTCGGCGCACAGCACTGCGGGAACCAGGCCGTGTAGACCTTTTCGTTCATGTCGCGCAGGCCGCGGGGCCGGTTCACGACCAGCGCGCCCTGCGCCTCGGCCCGCTCCAGGATGTAGGTCGTGTAGATGTATTCGGTGTCGAAGGGCGGGTCCTTGCGCATCAGCAGCACGTCGAGGTCGCCGAGCCGCTCGACCCGGGGCTCGCCGAGCTCGAACCAGCGGGCCGGGTCCGCGAACACCTGCAGCGGGCGGACGCGGCCGCAGGCCACTCCGTCGCGCAGCCAGAGATCACCCTGCTCGAGGTAGAGCAGCTCCCAGCCCCGGGCGCTGGCCGCGAGCAGCATCGCGAGCGTCGAGTCCTTGGCGAACTTGATGTCCTGGATCGGATCCATGACCACGGCGAGGCGAGGCGGTTTCGGCATGTCTCGAGTCCTGGCGACGAGCCTTCAGAAACGTGAACTGTGTGGCATGGCAGGGGGTGTACACATATGTTAAAACGCTTACCTGCCGGAGCCGGAATTGTGTGCGATACCGCGGGCGCCGCTTTCGCTTGGCGGAAGTGGCATCCCCGCCATTCTAGGTAGTTCACGCCGTGGGTCACACCGTGGGAGAGAGTTTGGAGACGGATTCCAAGCCGGGGCTCCAGGGCCTCAAGGTCCTGGTCATCGACGACAGCAAGACCATCCGCCGCACCGCGGAGACCCTCCTGACCAAGGAGGGCTGCGAGGTGTTCACGGCGGTCGATGGCTTCGATGCGCTCGCCAAGATCGCCGACCACCAGCCCGACATCGTCTTCGTCGACATCATGATGCCGCGGCTCGACGGCTACCAGACCTGTTCGCTGATCAAGCACAACAAGGTCTACCGCTCGATCCCGGTGATCATGCTGTCCTCGAAGGACGGCCTGTTCGACCGTGCGCGCGGCCGCATCGTCGGCTCCGAGCACTACCTGACCAAGCCGTTCACCAAGGACGAGCTGCTGTCCGCGATCGAGTCGCACATCGGGAGATGACCTCATGCCCCTGATCCTGATCGTCGATGATTCCCCGACCGAGGTGCACGTCATGCAGCGGGCGCTCGAAAAGCACGGCTTTCGTACCGCCGTGGCCGGCGACGGCGCCGAGGGCGTGCGGCTCGCCCGCGAGATCCATCCGGACCTGATCTTCATGGACATCGTCATGCCCGGCATGAACGGCTACCAGGCGACGCGCACGCTGACCAACGATCCGACCACCAGCGCGATCCCGATCGTCATGGTCACTTCCAAGGGGCAGGAGACCGACAAGATCTGGGGGCTGCGTCAGGGCGCGATCGACTACATGGTCAAGCCGGTGTCGCCCGCTGACCTCGTCGCCAAGGCGCAGTCGACGCTCGCCGCCTGAGGCGCGCGGTCCACTGCCCGCCGTCCCGATGACCGCCACGCCTTCGCTCAAGTCGCTGCGCGACCAGCCGTTCGAATTGCTGGCCGAGCTCGAGCGACGCGGCCGCGCCGTGTCCGCGCAGATCGCGCAGGAGAGCCCCTCGGCCCGCGAGTGGGTCGGCGTCGCGCTGAAGATGGCCGGCGAGCTCTACCTGGTCGCGCGCGAGGAGACCCGCGAAGTGCTCGGCGTGCCCGCGCCGCTGACGCGCGTACCGGGCGCCAAGCCCTGGCTGCGCGGCCTTGCCAACGTCCGCGGCCAGCTGCTGCCGGTGCTCGACCTGCGGCAGTTCTTCGGCAGCGGCGTCACGCCCGCGACCCGCAACACGCGGGTGCTGGTCGTCAATCACCGCGAGATCCCCGCCGGCCTCATGATCGACGAGGTGCTCGGCTTCCGCCGCTTCCCCGAGTCGGAATTCACCGGTGATGCCCCGCCGACCGTGGTGCGCTGCGAGCGCTACCTCGCCGGTGCGTTCCGCCGCGGCGACGAAAACTGGCCGGTGCTGTCGCTGCGCACGCTGGTCGAAAGCCCGAACTTCCAGGACGCCGCTGCATGAGCCGGCCGGATCACGCCCCATGAAGTCCGACACCCGATCCGACGCCGGCACCGCACGGGCCCGGCTGGTCCGCAACACCCCCCTGCTGCTGGCGGCGACCGCCGTGCTGGTGCTGGTCGCGGCGGCGGGCTTTCTGTTCGCGCCCGGGCGCACCACCGGCGCGGCCACCGGACCACTGCTCGCGGTCCAGGACATCGTCGCCAACGTCGCTGCGGCGCGCGCCGGCGATGCTGCGGCGCTCGAGCGGCTCGCGCAGGGCGGTACACGGTTGCGGGCGCTCGCCGCACGTTCCAGCGGCGAAGCCTGGGCCACGGATCCGGCGCTGCCGAAGCTGCTCGCGGCCGCCGAAACGGTCGCCGGTGCGCGCAGCCCGCTAGTCGACGCGGGTCGGGCGCTCGGCGATGCTCGCGAGCTCGGGCCGCGACTGGTGTCGGGCCTGGCCGAGATCGTCACCGCCATGGCCGGCGCGCCGGCGGATCCGATGCCGCGTGTGTTCGAGCGCTTCGAACTGCGCGCCCAGCGCCTGCAGTCGGACCTCGCTGCGCTGGCCGGCGGTACCGGCGAGCCCCAGGCCGCGGCGCGCCGCCTCGCCGACAGCGCCGACTACATGGGCCAGGTCGTCAACGGCCTCGCCGGCACCGATGCACGCCTCGCACTGCCGCGGCCGCCGGCCAATGCGGAGGTGCAGGCGCGCGTCGCGAGCCTTGCGCGCGACTATGCCGCGCTCGATGGCGCGGTGCGCCGTGCCGTGGGCGCGGCGCCGTCGCTGCCGGCTGCGGTGCGTGCCGCAGAGGCCGTACCGGCGCTGGCGGCTTCCGTTTCGCGCGCGGCCGCTGCCGGTGGTTCCCCCGGCCGCGCGCCGTGGTGGCCGCTGCTCCCGGCGCTGCTCGCGCTCGTGCCGCTAGGTCTGCTGCTGCGCCAGTCGGGCGAGCTGCGCGGCGAGGCCGAGCGCCAGCAGCTCGCGGTGCAGTCGCAGCGCAGGGACGCCGAGCGCAACCAGGAGGCGATCCTGCGCCTGCTCGACGAGCTCTCCAGCCTCGCCGACGGCGACCTGACGGTGCAGGCGACGGTCACGGAAGACATGACCGGCGCGATCGCCGACTCGATCAACTACGCGGTCGAGGCGCTGCGCGGCCTGGTCACGACCATCAACGGCTCGGCGATCCAGCTCGACGGCGCGGCCCGCCAGACCACGGCGCTCGCCGCGCACCTCGCCAAAGCGAGCTCGGCGCAGTCCAAGCAGATCGGTTCGGCGACCGAGTCGATCGCCGAGATGGCGGCCTTCACGGAAGAGGTCTCCGGCAACGCCGAGCGCGCCGCCGACGTCGCGCGCCACTCGGTCGACGTCGCGCACAAGGGCGGCGATGCCGTGCGCCGCACCATCGACGGCATGAACACGATCCGCGAGA
>JADLDF010000268.1 GCA_020846815.1 Gammaproteobacteria bacterium
CAGGCCGGGATCGAGGAAGTCGAACAGGCTCCAGAGATCGGCAGCGCGGTTCTCGACCGGCGTACCGGTCAGCGCGAAGCGGGCCGTCGCGCGCAGGCGGCGCACCGCCTGCGCCTGCCGCGTGCCGGAATTGCGGATCGCCTGCGCCTTGTCGAGGATCGCGAGCCGCCAGGGCAGCGACTGCAGCGCCGCGCTGCGCGCCAGCATTCCGTAGGTCGTCACCACCAGGTCACAGCCCGCCCGGGCTGCGGTGCAGGCGTGCGCGTCCGAGAGCTCGACGTCCGTCTCGGAGGGATGCGCGATCCAGAGGCGGAGGTCGGGCGTGAAGCGCTCCGACTCGCTCTTCCAATTGGCAATCAGCGAAGCCGGCGCGACCACCAGGCTCGGCGGCACAGTGGCGTCGCGCGATCGGTCTCGGCTCTTGCTGCTGTTGCTGTCGCCGTTGCCGTCGCAGTCACGGCCATGGTTGCGATTATGGTGGCGATCGCGGCGCAGCGCGAGCACCTGCAGCGTCTTGCCGAGTCCCATGTCGTCGGCGAGGCAGCCGCCGAGACCGAGCTCGGCGATGTGGTGCAGCCAGGTGACGCCAACCTGCTGGTAGGGCCGCAACTTCACGCGCAGGCCGTCCGGAGCAGCGCGGGCACGCACCTTGTCCGGATCGCGCAGCGCGGCGAGGCGCGCGGACAGCCAGTCGCCGCTCTCGAAGCCGCTCCATTTCGCGATGTCCGCGGCAAGCGGCTCGAGCCCGGCCGGCGTCGCGACCGCGCCGGCGAGCACCAATCCGGGAGACGCACGACCAGGCCACTGCGCTCGAGCACGGGCACGTCGCGCAGCAGCCGATGCGCCTCGGCAGGCGTCCAGGCGAGCGGCTCGTAGACGGCGCGCTCGTCGACGAGCAGCCACGCCGCCAGCTCGTCGCGGCCGGGCGGCTCGAGCGGCGCACGCAGCGCCGTCGTGCCGAGGTACAGCAGGCCGGGACCGACGCCACGGCGGAAAGCCTCGGTCGCGGCCAAGCCGTCTGCGCCTGGCGCCGCAACCAGGCGGCCTGCTGGAGTGACGGCGAGGGTCGCTGCTGAGGAGATGTCGGCGCTCATCGGAATGGAACGATAGGGCCGGCCAGGTTGGGCGGCAATCGGCCGGACCCAGGGAGGTGTGCGGATCATGACGCCGGGCGAAGCGCGTCGGCGGTCTCCTCGAGCCATTCGAGTGAATCGGCCCAGAATCGCCGCTCCGCCGCATCGCGCTCGAACACGGCGCGGGTCTTCTGCAGCACCAACACGAACGGACGCCCGCTGCGACGCGTCACATGGCGCACGGGCAGGCGCCGCGAATCGATCGTGCCGTGAACGTGCCGTGAGGATTTGCCGGCAACGCTCGTGCGGTCGCTGCAAAGCCAGATCACCCAGCGTGTCCGCACGCGAGGTGCGCTGCGCAGCCCGCAACACCCCGAGCGGCCATTGCACAGGCAACTCGTCGACAGCCGAGGTCAGGCAATCGATCAGCTGCGCGTGAAGCTCATGCCGCCCAGCGATCCGGCTGCCATCGATCAGCGCGAGCAAGGCCGGTGCCGACTGGGACGACTCCTGCACGAGCTCGCGATCCCCGAGGGCGCCGGCATCCACAAGCCGCCGAACCTGTTTGAGGTGCGTCTGCATCCACGCCCAGCGACCTTCGAGCAGCCAGGCCGCGAGTTCCCGCCCCTCCGGCAGGTCGGCGACGCACAGCCTGCGGCAGACGGCGGGCAGCATGGCGCCCAGCCACTTCAGCTGTGCGGTCAGTGTTTCATGGTGGTGCGGCCTTTCAGTCGTCCACTGCCGCAACAGCGCGCGACACCACTCGAGTCCATGGCGCTCGAGCAGCTCGAGCAGCCGCGGCGCGCTCTTCGGCGTGACGGCGAGCAACGTGAACGGTTCAAGCAGCGCTGAAGCGACATGGGCGTCGTCGATCCCGGCGGCCACTGCGAGCGCCCCATCGAACATGCCCGACTTGTCGTCCCGTCGCGCGATCTCGTGCCAGAACGGCATCAAGCGCCGGGCCATTTCCGCCGCCTGCGAGCCATGCCCCGCCCGCAGATGCCGGGAGATTTCACCCATGGCCCAGCGCGGCGCGGCCTTGGCGCGGATGACGAAGCCCCGCTCGCGCGTCACGACACCCGGCAGGGTGGGGTGTGTGAACTGATGGTGCGACCCAGCAGTGAGATTGTGCGCCAGCTTCCGAGCGAGCGAGAAGTTTGCAACGCATCGCGTTCTTCAGCGCGTTCTCAGGGTTCGACAGGCTTCGGCCGCTCGATGATCTACCCGCTCGAAGCCGCGCGCCGGCTTCCGTGCCGGCTGTGGATCGGTGCCCGCGCCGTGGGGTGGGTCGAGTCGGAAGTACAGGGCTGGCTCATGGCGCGCATCCAGCACTACCGCGCTGATCCGGGGCCCTGCCTGTCGCGCCGGACGCTGCCGCCACCAGCAAGCGAGCGGCCCCGTTCACCTGTCCGGCGTCGCCGTCCCCAGCACCTCGATGAGCTCGGCAATTACCTGCACCGCACCTTCGTCGCTCTCTTCGAGTTCAATGGGTGAAAACGCGGGGTTGTTCGGTTTCAGCCAGATTCGGGTGTGCCGCCAGGTATCATCGATTTCGTCGACGCGGGGCATCCAGCGCTGATGCGAATGTGGGAAAGACGCCAGCGCGGTTACCGGGCCATGGGCTATCGAGTCAGAACCGAAGATGGTCGCGCCACGATGCTTCAATCCGACGCATTGGATCCATGACGCCGGACGGACGTACTTCGTCGGTACGTTCACGCCGCCTGGAACGCCTTCCCGAACCGCCCGATCACGACCTTTCGGCCTTCCTCGATCTGCGCATCCACGAGGTCGGCCCACCACTGCAGCATTTCCCGGCGCTGGGCCAGGTACTCGGCCTTGTTGTAGACGCCGCGCACGCCCTTCTGCTCGAGAGCGAGGGCTTTTTCGATCCAATCTGAGTTGAATCCAGCCTCGTGGAGCTGGGTCGATGCCGTCCGGCGGAAGTCGTGGATCACGAAGTCGCGGACGCCGAGGTCAAGCGAGCGGATCGCCTGATTGAGCGTGCTATGGGCGATCGGCTCCTTCAGCGTGTTCCGGCTCGGCAGCACCCACGGCGATTTGCTCGCGAGGCCCTTCAGCTCCTCGAACATCGCCAGGGCCTGCCGGGACAGCGGCACGAGGTGCGGCTTGTCCTTCTTCATCCGCTCGGCGGGAAACAGCCACTCCGCCTTGTCGAAGTCGATCTCCTCCCAGCGCGCACCGATCAGTTCGCCCTTGCGGACCATGCACAGGATCAGCAGGTGCAGGGCAGTGGACTAAAATGCCTAGAAACCCAGCACTTCGTCAGCGATCTGCGGATGTCGCCGGATATCTCCGGACGTCTCGCTATTTCGATGCAGAAGCGCGTGAATCGCCGCGGAGCCTTGTGAATCAAGGCGCTTCCGATTCGTCGCGGTGAATGTGTACTCATGCGTGTACTCGAGGACTGTCTCTCACACGGCGCTGCCCGAAGCAGCGCGTGCCCGAGCTCCTGCGCACGCTGAAGCTCGCCGTTCGGCACTCAGCCACAGAACCACGAAAATCCGGCATGTCGTGCGGGACTTTCATGGGGCTGTTCGCGCGGACGGAGTA
>JADLDF010000269.1 GCA_020846815.1 Gammaproteobacteria bacterium
CCGAGCCGCTGGTCGAGAACGTCACCCTCAGCATCTTCCGCGGCGAGAAGGTCGGCATCGTCGGCCGCAACGGCGCCGGCAAGTCGACGCTCATGGCCCTGATCCGCGGCGAGCTCGCGCCCGACGCGGGCGAGTTCGACTGCCCTGGCAACCTCGCCTTCGCCTCGGTGCTGCAGGAGCTGCCGCATTCGCAGCGGCCGGTCGTCGAGCACGTCATCGACGGCGACGAGGCGCTGCGCCGGATCGAGGCGGACCTCGAGGCCTCCTACCTCACCGACGACGGCAACCGTCAGGCGATGCTGCTGGCCGAGTACGAGCACGCCGGCGGCTACACCGCGCGGGCGCGCGCCGCCTCGCTGCTCGACGGGCTCGGCTTCGACGCCGACGCCATCGACCGCCCCATCAGCGAGTTCTCCGGGGGCCTCAGGATGCGTGCCAACCTCGCGCGCGCGCTGATGTGCCGCTCCGACGTGCTGCTGCTCGACGAGCCGACCAACCATCTCGATCTCGACGCCGTGCTCTGGCTCGAAGGCTGGCTGCGCGCTTACTCCGGCACGCTGCTGCTGATCTCGCACGACCGCGAATTCCTCGACGCCGTGGTCGGCCGCATCCTGCAGATCACCGACCGCAGGATCTTCAGCTACGCCGGCAACTACAGCCGCTTCGAGGAACAGTCGGCGGCCGTCGCCGCGCAGACCCGCGCCGCCAACGAGAAGATCCGCCGCGAGGCCGAGCACGTGCGCAGCTTCGTCGAGCGCTTCCGCGCCAAGGCCAGCAAGGCGCGCCAGGCACAGAGCCGCCTGAAGTGGCTCGAACGCCTGCCGCAGATCGTCGAGCTGCACGCCGAGCACACGTTCGAGTGGCAGTTCGCCGCGCCGCGCAAAGTGCCGCGGCCGCTGGTCGTGCTCGACGACATCGACGCCGGCTACGGCGAGCGCGTGGTCGTCGGTGGCGTGAAGCTGTCGCTCGGCCCCGAGGCTCGGCTCGGCATCCTCGGCCGCAACGGTGCCGGCAAGTCGACGCTGATGCGCCTGATCGCGGGTGAGATGCAGCCGCTCGACGGCACGCGCACCGCCTCGCCCGATCTCGAGACCGGCTTCTTCGCGCAGCTCGAAGTCGACCAGCTCGACCGCGACGGCACCGCGATCCTCGAGCTCACGCGCCGCGGCGGCCCCGAGCTCGCCCGGTGGAGCGAGCAGCAGAAGCGCGACCACCTGGGGCAGTTCGGCTTCCGGGGCGAGCGCGTGTTCGAGCCGGTCGCTCGCTTTTCCGGCGGCGAGCGCGCGCGGCTGTCGCTCGCGATCCTGGTCGCGCGCCGCCCCAACCTGCTGCTGCTCGACGAGCCGACCAACCACCTCGATTTCGAGACGCGCGAATCGCTGCTGCTGGCGCTGCAGGAGTTCGCCGGCGCGGTGATCATCGTCTCGCACGACCGCGCGCTGCTGCGCGGCGTCTGCGACGAGTTCCTGCTGGTCGGTGACGGCGTCGCCCAGCCCTTCGACGGCGATCTCGAGGACTACGCCAGCTGGCTAGGCAAGCGCCGCCCGGGTGCGTCGCAGAAGGTCGCGACGCCGGGCACGGCCGGCAGCGACGGCCGGCGGGATCGCGGGCGCAGCAGCGGGCACAGCCGCTCCGGCGATGCCCCGGTAGTAGCGGCCGCCCGCAGTCGCGAGACCCGCCGCGACGAGGCCGCGGCCCGCACCCGGCTCGCACCGCTGCGACGTGAAATGGAGAAGCTCGAGGCGCAGCTCGCCGGAGTGGCGCGCGAGCGTGAAACCCTCGAAGCACGGCTGGTGGAACCGGCCGCGTACGACGGTCCGGATGCGCATCGCGAGCTCGGCGCGAGACACGCCGCGCTGCAGACCGAGATCGAGCAGCTCGAAAGCCGCTGGCTCGAGCTCGGCGAGGAGCTGGAATCGCTGCTGCAAAGAATGGGCGGATCTTCCGACCCGCCCGAACGGGGGTCACTCGTCAGACAGGACGGTTGACGCAATCCATTCTGCAGCGACCGGCCAGAGTGTCAATGTTTTGTACAGTTTAATTGTGTACGTAACATGGACAAAACCCCGTGACCAGCTCCCACGCGGGCAAGACCGTCCGATGATTAGAATCAGTCAATGAATCTCGACGCGCCCGCGCAACAGCCCGACGCGCCAGCCGATCAATCGTGGCCGAGGTCCGCCCGTCGTCGCGACCGCCGCGGCGTCGGCGGGGGGTACCGCGCACTGCGCGTCGTCTGGCTGCTGCTGCTCGCGGGCTGGGTGGGACTCGGGGTCTGGCACATGAGCAAGACTCTGCCGCCAGGTCTGCGCGTGGCCAGCGGCTGGGAGATCCTGCCCGCCGATGCGATCCGGCCGCTGATCGACCTGACGACCGCCGATGCCTTCGGTCAGCCGGTCGTGCAGCAACAGATATTCGATGAGACCCTGCGCGTCATCGCCGACGCGCGGCGCTTCATCGTCCTCGACCAGTTCCTGTTCAACGACCATCGGGGCGCGTCCGCCGCCACGGACGGCGGACCCTCCACGGCGCCGCCGCGTCCTCTGTCGCAGGAGCTGACCGAGGCGCTGCTCGCCGCCAAGCGCACGCGCCCCGCGCTGCGCATCCTGTTCATCACCGATCCGATCAACGACGTCTACGGTGGCGAGCCATCGGCGCAGCTGGCAGCGCTCGAGGCGGCCGGTGTCGAGGTCGTACGCACCGCGCTCGACCGGCTGCGCGACTCGAATCCCGCCTGGTCGGGCCTGTGGCGGTTGACTCTGGGTTGGTGGGACGGCGATGCGGGCGGTAAAGGCTGGCTGCCCCATCCGCTCGAGACCGGTCCCGCACGCGTGACCTTCAGCGCCTGGGCGAGACTGCTGAACTTCAAGGCCAACCACCGCAAGGTGCTGATCGCCGACGACGGCGGCGAGCGCCCCGGCCTGGTCGGCATCGTCGGCTCGGCCAACCCGCACGATGCCAGCAGCGGGCACTCGAACCTGGCGCTCGAGGTCCGCGGCGAAGCCCTGCGCCCGCTGCTCGACAGCGAGCTCGAGATCGCGCGCTTTTCCGGCTGGCGTGGTGCGGCGCTGCCGCCGGTCCCCGTCACGGCTGTGCCCATTCCGTCCGCCGAGGCCGGCCCCGGCGGACGGGCGGGCGCGGTGCGCGTACAGGTGCTGACCGAGGGCGCGATCCGCGACGGCATCCTCGAGCGCCTGGCCGCGAGCGGCACCGGCGAGCGGGTCGACATCGCGATGTTCTATCTCTCGGACCGCGGGGTCATCGAAGCCCTGCTCGCTGCGGCGCGGCGCGGCGCCGAGGTGCGCCTGCTGCTCGATCCGAACAAGGATGCCTTTGGTCGCACCAAGAGCGGCCTACCGAACCGCCCCGTCGCCGCCGAGCTCGTCTCGCGCAGCGACGGCGCGATCAAGGTGCGCTGGTACCGCACGCATGGCGAGCAGTTCCATGCCAAGCTGATCATGGTGAGCAGCGGCGATCGCAGCTGGCTCACCCTCGGTTCGGCGAACCTCACGCGCCGCAACGTCGGCGACTACAACCTCGAGGCGAACCTCGCCGTCGAGGCGGTCGGATCCACTGCACTGGTGCAGGAGCTCGAACGCTGGTTCGAGACGCTGTGGAGCAACCGCGCGCCGGCCGGCATCGAATACAGCGCCGATTTCGGCACGTTCGCCGATCCGGCCCAGTCGAGCTACTGGGCCTACCGCATCATGGAGGCCACGGGCCTCTCGACGTTCTGAAATACCGGCATCTGTGTCCGACACCGCGACTGCGCCACTCAGGACGAGCCGCGGTGCGACGACAGGCCGCGCGTCAGCGGGCGCGACCCCGCGTGAACGCGTTGACGATCGCCAGCAGGATCACAGCGCCGCCGAGCGACACGAGTATGCTCGGTATGCTGATGTTGCCCTGATTGATCGTCGATACGCCGATCAGCGGGCTGATCAGCAGGCCGCCGAGGAAGGCGCCGACGATGCCCACGATCACGTTCAGGATGATTCCCTGCTGGGCATCGCGTCGCATGATCAGCGAGGCGACCCACCCCACGACGCCGCCCACAACCAGCCAGATGATGAAGTTCATTGTTGTCGCTCCGTTAAGTTTGGTTCACCCGTCGATGGTCCAGTCGTCCGTCCGTGGCCCACCATGCCCCGACCTGCCTCCCCGCACCTCGGGGCATTCCGCGCACGCCAGGCGTGGGCGGATCTTGGGTGAGGCGGCCGGGAACGGGATGTAGGGCCGCGGGATCAGCCGGGGTCAGTCACGGCCGACCGGAGGCGGGCGCTCTGTGCGCTCGCGCACTTTGCGGCCGGCGGACTCAGCTGCCGGCGGCCTGCAGGATCGCCAGGGTGCGTTGCACGGATTCGCCGAGCGCCTGCTGGGTGGCCTGCTCGAACGCGGCGACCACGGCGCTCATGCGGTCGGCCGTGGACTCGGCCTGCGCCTGCACCACGAAACTGCCGAGGATCGTGCGATCGGCGCGCGCCACGGCGCAGTCGAAGCTGACCGTCACGCGCGGCGGCGCGCCCGGCAGCGGGTACTCGGCATCGAAGCGTCTTATGGTCAGCCGCAGACCGTAGTCGGCGCCGAAGGGCGCCGTCTCGTCGAGCACGCTGCGCAGCGCCGCGGTGCCTCGCAGCATCTCGACCGCGAGCGTGCCGACCACGGCCGGCAGCGGCTCGACCCAGCGGCTGGCGGCGAAACGGCCGAGACTGCGGTCCGCTCCGAGCAGCAGGATGCGGTCGTCGTCGTAGCCCGGCTGAGCGACCACGCGCATGACCTTCAGCGAGCGCGCGGCCAGCGGTCCCGAGGGCGCCGTCGCCGGCTCGGCAGCCGTGGCCATGGCCGCCGGCGGCGGCGCACGCAGCACGTAGCTCACGGTCTCGGGCCCGCGGCCGCGCAGGCCCGAGCAGCCGGCGAGCACGAGGACCATCAGCACGCCGGTGGCGATCGACCAGGGCTTCATCGGGGGATCTCCGTGCCGCGCGGCGGCGGCCGGTAAATGAGCTGCGACGGATCTTCACGCAGCGAGCGCGCGAGACCCTGCACCTCGACCGCGGCGTCGCGGCTGTCGCGCAGCAGGCGTTCGAGCTCCGGCAGGCCGTCGCGCGTGAAGCTGCGCAGGTCGGCGCCGTTCTCCTCGATCGCGCGGTCGAGCTTCGCGGTCATGCTCGCGAGGTTGTCGGCGACGGTGCGCACGCGCTCGATCGTCGCGGTGATCTGCGGTGCGGCATCGTCCGCGGTCGAGCGCAGCGTCGCGGCGACCGAGGTCAGATCCTCGGACATGCTGCGCAGGTCGCGCACCAGCCGGTTGACCTCGAGCATCGTCCCCGGCAGCGCGCGGCTCGCCTGGCCGAGATTGGCCGTCATTTCGGCGACGGCACGGATGTTCTGATCGGACAGCACCAGTGTCAGACGGCGCGCGACCTCGTTCGCACTCGTGACCACTTCGGGCAGCGTCGCCAGGAAGGCGTCGAAGTTCGAGCGCACCGAACGGATCACCGGATAGCGCTCGCTCGGCACCGGCGGCGAGAGCTTCTTCGTGCCGGCCCGGCCGAGCAGGTCGATGTACAGCAGGCCGGTCACACCCTGCAGCGAGAGCTCGGCGACCGTCTCCTTTGAAACCGGCGCGCTCGAGTCGATGTCGACGATGACCTGCACGCGGGTCGCCGAGCGCGGATCGATGCGCATCTCCCGCACCCGGCCGATGTCGACGCCGAGATAGCGCACCGTGCTGCCGACCGTGAGACCACTGACCGAGCCGTCGAAGTAGACCTCGTAGCGCGTGTAGGAACGCGCATCGCGGCTGTCCGCGTACCAGTAGACGAACAGCGCCGCCATCGCCACGACCAGGATCACGAAGGCGCCGACCGCGGCGTACTTGGCCTCACGCTCCATGGCCGCCCTCGCCGCGTGCCGCGCCTGCCGCGACGCCCACGCCGCCTGCGTCCGCCGTGCCGGCCGCGCCGACCGCCCCGGCTGCGCCAGCCGCGGCCGCAGGGGTCGCGCCGGTTGCGCGCGCGCCGTCGCGCGTGGCCTGCCCGCCCCGGCCGAAGCGCGCCGCACGGTCGCCGTGGAAGTACGACTGGATCCAAGGATGCGGATTGGCCACGATGCCCTGCAGGTCGTCGGTGATCATCTTGCGGTCCACGATGACCCCGACACGATTGCAGGTTCGGAAAATCGTGTCCAGATCGTGGGTGATCATCACGACCGTCAGCGCGAGCTGGCGCTGCAGCCCGATCAGCAGCGCGTCGAAATCGGCCGCGCTGATCGGATCGAGGCCCGAGGTCGGCTCGTCGAGGAACAGCAGCTGCGGGTCGAGCGCCAGCGCGCGCGCCAGCGCGGCACGCTTGATCATGCCGCCCGAGAGCTGCGCCGGGTACTTGAAGGCCGCGTCCGCCGGCAGGCCCACGAGCCGCAGCTTCAGCATCGCGAGCCCGTCGAGCGCCTCGCGATCGAGCGACAGGTGCTCGATCATGGGCAGCTGCACGTTCTGCAGCACCGTCA
>JADLDF010000270.1 GCA_020846815.1 Gammaproteobacteria bacterium
AGTTGAATCGCAGGGGTTTAGCGCACGCTTTTGACCGCCCAAGAGTCGAATCGCGCGTTGATTCCGCTCGTTTCCGGACGGCCTGTCACGCCGAAGGTCGCGGGTTCGAGCCCCGTCGCTCCCGCCATTCTTTTCAATCACTTGCGCCTCCATTGGCGGCTGCGATTCAACTCGCGTCCGCATTGCGATTCAACTTTTGGCCCTGCTGCGTTCCCGCTCCGCCGCCTCGAGCGCGACCCGGGCATCCTCGATCACGTCGCGATAGAGTTTCCCGTCGCCGAGGAGCTTCAGCAAATCGAGGACGTTCGTGATCGCCGATATGCCGCGGCGGCCGCCACGGGCATTCGCGATCGCTGCCGCAGCCGCTTCGACCTCCTCACGCGAGACCGTCATTTGCCGTCCCTCCCGCCGCCGCTGGTGCCGCGCAGGCGCGCTCGCCCTCGGGTGCGGGCGACGTCCGCCAGGCGCACCAGCGCCGCGTTGTGGGGCAGATAGGTGGCCTGCAGCGCGCGGCTCTGGTCGATGGTGTTCGCCATCTTCCCGGCGAGCGCCGCGTCGTGCACCTCGCCCGCGGTCGCCTCGATCGCGCCCGAGCGGCGGAAGTCCATGACGGTGCGCGTGTCCCCCGGAAACTCGATCGAGCGCACCTCGCGAAAATCATCGCCCAGCGTGTCGGCGGTGTATGGCACCGGCGGCCGCGGCCGGCCGCCGCGCGGGCCCGGCTTGCCGCCGCGCGTCATGAAAATCGGCGCCGACGGGATCAGGTCCTTCGGCAGCTTCGCCATGTACGCGTCGAGCAGCCGTTGCGTGCGCTTGCCCAGCGTGCCGATCGCGGCCTTGCCGGTCTTGGCGCGCGCGACGTCGAAGAGCGGACCGTGCGCATCGCCGCGCAGCTGCGCCTTGGTGAGCGTGCGTACGTCGACGGGCGACAGCATCGTGTCCCACGCGACCGCGAGAGCCGCGGCGAGGCCGTGATAGCCCATGCGCCAGGCGCGCTTGACCAGACGCACGGCCTCTCCCTCGACCCAATAGGCCTGGCGCGGCTTCGGCGTCTTGCGGCGGATGCCGAGCGAGGGATCGCCCTCGCCGCGGCAGTAGGGCTCGCCCTCGTGCTTCAGCTTGCCGACCACCTTCCACATCGCGCGCCAGATCTTCATCGCGCGGTGCGCCTCACGCACGCCGATGGTGTCGAGCAGCGCGGCGTACCACTGATCGAGATCCTCGAGCGAGACCGTCGCCGGCGCAACGTCCCCGAACACCGGATCGATGCAGTCCCAGCCGCGCCACCAATCCTCCTTGGTGCGCGGCTTCTTGCCGTCGATCCAGGTGTTGAGCTTGCGGAAGCGGCCGAAGGCCTCGCCGAGGCTGCCCGGCGGATAGACCCGCGTCGCGTACTTCGCCGGCATGTCGGGCTCGCCGGCCTCGGCGCTGCGCTCGCCGCGGCGGTGCGCATCCCAGCGCTTGTTCCAGCGCTCGGCGATCGCCCAGGCCTGCGGGCCGTCCTCGCCGCACGCGACGACGGAGAAGCCGGCGCGCTTCATCGGCTTCGTCGGCACCCAGTAGCCCCAACGGGCGCGGGAGCCAGGCCAAGCTTTGCGGGTGACGTAGTAGCGGATCTTCACGTTACCCACCGCGCAGCCTCGCGACTCTGTCGGCGACGACGTCACGAGCGTCGCGCGCGGCAGAATGCGCGGTCAAGGTACGCGGGAACAGCTGGGGATAACGGTTGCGGCGCCACTGGTCGATGGCGTCGAGATCGTAGTTGCCGGTGCTCTCGTCGGCGCGCGGAAAGCCGCGCTCGACGAGCTTGGGGAGCGCCTCGAGGAACTGCTCGAGGGCAAGGCCGAGCCGACGCGCAGCGACCGCCGGCGGCACGTCGCCGCCTGGTGGAAGCTTGAAGCGCATCGACATGATGGCCTCTCAGTCTCCGTACTCGCCGAGCCAGCGCTGCAGCGCGCCGAGCAACTGATTGTGGGCCTCGGTCGCGATCGTCTCGGCGTCGATCTCGAGCACGAGCCGCGCGGCATCGGCGAGCCGCAACGCGACCTCCTCCACCAGCACAACGTCGTCCTCGCGGATGCAACGCAGCAGCTCGGCGGCCGCTTCGGATGCCTGCGACGCAGCGGCCAGCGACCGGTGCCAGGGCCTCAGCTCCTCGGGCAGCTGCTCATCCACGGCGCAGCTCCTCGCGGCCCTTCACCGTGATGCTCGGCGGACCTCGCCGCGCGCGAAAAAAGATCAGGCCGCGGGTGGCGAGCGCCCGCAGTGCCGGCATCGCACGCACCGACACCGGGTGGCGATCGGCGACGAGGGCGAGCACATCGCGCTGGACACGCGAGAGCGGCCGCGGCCAGGCTGCAGCGCGAGCGTTGATCGCATCGCGCTGCGCCTGCGTGCGTGTGCGCAGCGCGCTCATGCGACCATCCCGAGGCGGCGCATCACATCGTCCGCCGCCGACGGAGCAGGGGTGTCAGGCTTGCCCCGGCTGCCGCCGGCGCGCGCCGGAGAGAGCAGAAATTCAACCATCGCCGCCGACCTCCCGCTGCAGCGCGTCGACCAGGTTCTGATCGATGGCCTCATCGAACCAGGTGCGAACCCGAGCGCGGTCCTTACCGGTGCCGGCGATCACGTGGGCGGCGATCGCGGCCAATGCGTTGAGCGCTTCGTGCACGCCGTTCCCCTCGCCGCGCTGCAGGCTCCAGGCGAGATGCGCGGTGACGCATCGCCCGAGCGCGACGCCGAGCTCTTCGACGATGGTTCGATTAAGCGCGCTCTCGCTCATGACAATCGCACCGTCGGGGCTGGCGACAGCTGCCCTTCGCTGCAATCAGCGACGCCGGCGGCATGGCCGAGCGAGTAGGCGAGCAGATCGAGATGATCCGGGCAGCGCCAGCAGAGGCCGGCGCGGGCATGGTCGTAGCCCTGCTGCCAGGCCATGCGGTCGGGCGCGATCGCGCCCGCAATTGCCTGTGCCATCGTCATTGGACACCTCCGAGGCCGAGCGCGACGGCGATGAGCGAGGCGATCAGCACGGCCGCGATCGCGGTGAGCTGCTCGCTGCCCAGCGCCGCCAGATACGGGATGCGGGTACGAATGGAGCGGGGGGCACGGGCTTGCACCGGCACCTCCGGGTGGGAGACCCGGCGCTCTCGCAATTGAGCTACCCCCGCGAAGATCATCGCGCGACCTCGTCGTAGTCCTCGCTGCGCGGCCACTGCACCGCGCGCAGCCGCTCGCTGATGGTCGAGAGCCGCACGGCGGCGTCGGAGCACACGGCCTGCACCATCAGCGGATTGGTGTAGACGCCGAGCGCGTTGCGCGGCGCCGGGAAATGCGTCGCGAGCTGCTCCATCACGGCGGCGATCGCGGCGGTGGCCTGCTCGGTCGCAGTGGCGGCCGCAGTGACTTTGTTCTCCGGCGCGTGACCGGCGCGGGTATGCAGAACGTCGCTCATGCTGCTGCTCCGCTGGTGGTGGTCGTCTCGGTGGGGGCCGGCGCGCGCAGTCGCTCGACGTAGTCGAGCCAGCGATCGGTGCCTTCGTCCCCAGCCTCCCACGCCTGCAGCGCGGCCGTGCTCAGGGGATCGGGCTTGAGCGCGAGCGAACGCTTGATGCGCCCAATGCGCATTCGTACGAAGGCGAGATGCCAGTTGCCCGGCAGCTCGGTCGCCAGAAGCGCGTCGAGGTGATGGCGGATGACGCCGCGCTCGATGTGCGTTCTGCGAAGCTTGATGCAGATCAGATCGATCCGCTCGCTGGCGCGATCGATGTCCTTTCGCACTACGGGGTTACAGCGCTCCTCCATCGCGTTGAGGTCCGCGCGCGCCCGCGTGCAATCCATGACCGCGTCGACACGATCGGCAACCTTGACGTTGCTGCCGCCACTCATGGCGCGCCTCCGTCCTCGAGCGGCACGATCGCGCGCGCGGCCCGCATGCGTGCGAGCTTCTGCGCGAGCGTGAGCCGCCGCTGCAGGCCGTGGTGGAAGGTCTTGCTCTCGCGCGAGCGTCGGCCGGCCCGCATCGGGTGGCGGCCGAGACCGGGGCCGTCGGCGCCGGTGTGACGGGCGCGCACCCGATCCGACTTGGCGCGCACCGGCACCACCACTTGCGCGCCGTGCTCGCGGTTGCACCGGCGATGCGCGACGCCGACACGTTCGCCGCCGAAGCACTTCGGCTTCGCGGGGTCGTGGCTCTCGTCCCAGGCGTCGCCGGTGATGACGGGCAGGCCGCATAGATTGCAGATCGGCTGATAGCCGTGGCCGGCCAAGTAGGCGTTCATCGCCTCGCGCTGCCAGAGCGCCTGGCGCTTCGTGGGGGAGAGGCCCATCACCACCTCCCGCGCGCGTGCGGCTCGATCGCGTCGAGCACGGCATCGATCTCGGCTGCCGTCGGGTCGGGGTACAGCTCGAGCACGGCGCCGCAGTCGTCGCAGACCGGCTCCGTGCCCGCCGGCGAGGGCTCGCCGACGAACTCGGTCACGAAATCACAGTGCGGGCAGACATAGATGGCCATGACGCGCTCCCATCGCGATGAGTCGGGAGCATGTTACGGCTAGCGTAACCATCGGTCAATTGAAAAGTTACGACGGGCGCAACATCACATCATGTCGCCACTAACAAAATCGCAAAGACGAGAGCTCCGGCCACCATGCCTGCAATCGCTTCGCCGGTATAGGTTAGCAGAATCGCGGGGAGGGCGGCGAGCAGCGCCGCCGCGATTACTCTGTCCGGCCATCGTCTTGGAAGCCGGGGGGATCGCAAGCGCAACCTCTAGCCGCGGGCTCGTTGCCGCCACTTAATGATGGCGAATGAGAGCAACCAGATCTGCAGGATTGCTGCTGTGGCGGAGGTGAACCAGGGAAAGGAGCGATTTCGCCCAGACAGCCCGTCGACATACACCACTAAGCCGGCCTTCGCGCCGGTCAGGAAGGCCGCGGCGCCGAGCAAGAGCGCCCAGCGATTTCCCGGATCGCGAACGCTTGTTACCGCGAATGCTGCCATCGCGGCAAAAACGAGCGTGAGGGGATCGAGCATGTTGATTCCCACGGCGATCAGGAATGAGAGCGCTTCAACCATCAGCCTCTCGCCATTCGCTCTCGGGCGATGGGCTCGCGGTCCGCGTCGTTCGGTGCGCGACTTAGAAGGGCGCCGGGATGTGTGCCCAGGGCGTCGGCGCAAGCCTCGAGGAAGTCTTGCGTGTAGCTCTGTTTGCCCGTCTCGATTCGTGAGATTGACGCCTTGGTGGTGCCGAGCATGTCGGCGAGCTCCTGCTGAGTGAGATCGCGGAATTCGCGCCACTCGCGGATGAAGTGCCGTCGTCGGCGAACGTTTGTCCCTATTCTCAAAGACATGACAGGAGGTTACCCACCATGCAACCGCCCGTCGTCAGCGCACGCCGCAATCTGTCCTTGACAGGACAGTTACGGTGGACGTAACCATGCGGGCATGGATGCCTCAGTGCACCCTGTCCGCGCCTTTCGCCTGCGCCAGAACCCGCCCCTTGCACAGGAGGTTCTGGCGCGACGCATTGGCATCACGAAACCCAACCTTTCGCGGATCGAGACGGGACAGCAGCGCATCAGCGAAAATCTGCTGCCAAGGATCTGCGCCGAGACTGGCATCCCGGCAGCAACCCTTCGTCCCGATCTTGCGAAACTCTTCAATGCTGCTCCATCGCGACGGCGTCGCGCTCGGGCGGCATAGGCCCGAGGTGATGCGTGTCACACCAATCGCAGGATCTGTGCGCTGTCGCTGTGCTGCAGGAACGTCATCGTCGTGTCGACGCAAGGTCGAATGGCTGCCATTGGCAGAACGATCTTGCGCTTCACGACGAAGAACTCGACGCCGCCAGCCTCGTAGCAGGTCTGGCGCGCGTACATGACGAAGCGCGCGCCCCAGCTGTCCAACGGCTCGATCGCCATCCCGGTGCACAGGTCGTCGTCGACCGGCACCGGCTCCACCAACTTCAACTGCGGCATAACACTTCCCCCCTGCTTGCGCGCAAGGATGCTCGCACGCGCGCGGAGGTTGGCGGTATTGCAATCGGGTGACGGCAGCCATCGTTTGTTCGTCGCGTGGATTGCGTGAGTTGCCGCAGCGGACGTCATTAATCCGCGCGGCTTGTGTGTAGGGGCGCGGCTCCTCGACGGAGCCGCCCGATCAGACCAGTCCAGTGCGTGCTGTGCCCTCCGCGATCCCGGCAGGAGCCAATTTTGCCGGTGGTGGCGGAGCGAGTCGAATCGTGCCCGGCGCCGCTGGGGACAAACTGTGGACAGGGAGAGCAACATGCGATCTACCGCCGACCTTCTTCGCCAGTTGCTGCCCTCAGATGTCGCCGACGATCTGACCGATCGTCTGCTGGCGCACTGCTGCGCCACCGGCGACGAGCTGTGCGATGTCGTCGCGGACGCGCTCACGCTCCATCTCGACGAGCTCGAGGGCGCCGAGCTGCACGGCGAGACCGCCGGCGCGGTCGAGCATGCGCCGCCGCCCGATCTATTTGGAGGGCGCGCGTCATGAGCGCGCATCGCCGCGATCATTCCGCCGAGGCGATCCTGGTGGTGCTGCTCCTCATGGTGGCGATCATCGTGCTCGCCAAGGCGATCGCGCCGTTGATGAGGGGGCTGGCATGAGCACCGCGCGCGATCAGCTCAAGGCCTTCGTCGAGCGCATCGAGCGCCTCGAGGAGGAGAAGAAATCGATCGCCGACGACATCCGCGACGTCTACGGCGAGGCAAAGGGGCACGGTTTCGACGTGCGCGCGCTGCGCGCCATCGTGCGCAAGCGCAAGCTCGACCAGGATGAGCGGCTCAATCAGGAGCAGCTCGTCGAGACGTACATGGTCGCGCTGGGCATGGGCTGGGGTAAATCCGAGGAGGGCATCGACGCCGCGCTCGATCGCCGGCGCACGGAAGCGGGCAAGGCCAAGACGGAGCGCGGCCGCCAGCCGCCGCGGGCGCAGGCCTGCGCTATGCGCATCGACCCGGACGACATCGTCACCAGCGACGACATCCCGGACGACGACGAGATCAGCCTCGGCGAGCTGCGCGCCGCCGTGGGCTCCCACAGTGTCGAGCGGCTGGAACGACTGAGGGGCGCAGCGACCGATCGGCGCGTTGATCACTCGCTGTCCTCCGCTGACTTACGAGGACGGGAGGAAACGGAGCGCCCTCCGCTCGACACTCCGCCGCATCCGGGGGACTCTTCGGCCCCGGGTGCGGCGGAGCCATCCCATTCGCCCGCGTCGCGCGCACCGTCTGCCACCGGGGTGGCAGCGCGCTCCGCCGGCGATCCACCGCCGCGGCCGGGTCTCCCAAGACACCCGGCCGCGGCGGACCAAGCGAGCGACGACGGCCTCACGCTGCCCGAGAAGCTGCGCCGGCGGTGACCTGCATGGACTGGCCGTTCGGGGGGCTCAAGGCGTTCAGCTACGACTTCATCATGGCAGACCCGCCATGGCCGACGAAAATGCGCTCGCCGAAGGGCGAGGCGAAAAGCAGCGTCGCCAAGTACGGCTCTATGAGCTTCGAGGAGATCGCAGCGCTTCCCGTCGGAGAGCTCGCCGCACGTGATTGCGTGCTGTTTCTCTGGTGCGTCTGGCCGATGGTGCTTTACGGCGGCGATCCCGAGCTGCGCTATGCCGACGCCGACGCCTCCCGCTCCCGCGTCGGCGAGATCATCAAGGCCTGGGGCTTTCGCTACGTCAGCGGCGGCGCGTGGCACAAGCGCACCACGTTAGGTGCAACGGCATTCGGTCCGGGCTATCGCCTGCGATCGAGCTGCGAGCCGTTTCTGCTCTGCACGGCCGGCAACCCGGGCACGTCACGCTCGGCGCGCAACCTCATCGAGGGGCTGCGCCGCGAGCACTCGCGCAAGCCGGACGAAGCCTTCGCCTGGTGCGAACGCTACATGCCAGACGCGAGGCGCGTCGAGCTGTTCAGCCGGGAATCGCGTCCGGGCTGGGACACCTGGGGCTTCGAGGCCGGCAAGTTCGATCCGGTGGTCACGCTGCAGGCGGAGGCCGCCTAGATGGCGCCGGGCTCACCAGCTTTGTTTGTTGCTTCCGTTGCGTTGCCCGTTGCGTTGCTTGTGGCGTCGCTCAATCCGGAGCATGTCGTGTCCGCCGAGGGCGGTGTTGCGTTGCTTGTGGTGTCGAGTACGGCCTCGGGGTGCCCTCCGTGAGGCCGCTCAAGCCGACGTTGCGGCGCTACACCTGGTGTCGCATCCATCACGACCTGGTCGACGACACGCGCTGGCGCCTGGTGGCGCGCATGTCCGGCGCGCCTCAGCACATCGTCGAGGCGTTCGTGGTCCGGCTCGACATCTACGCCAGCGCCAATCGGCCCCGCGGCTCGGTCGACGGGTTCAATGTGGTCGCGCTCGCGGCGCATTGGAACCTGCCGAGCGAGGAGCAACTGGCGCGCATTTATGCCGCGCTCGAGCATCCGCAGGTGGGTTGGATCGATCAGGACCAGATCGTCACGTTCTGGGAGCGTAATCCCGACGTCGAGGACCCGACCGCCGCCGAGCGCAAGCGTCGGCAGAGAGCTAAGCAGCGCGAGGCAAAGGAGGAGGCGAGGCGCGTACGCCTCGGTTATCCACAGTCACGCGTGACCGACCGTGACACCGTGACAGTCACGACCATACCAGACCAGATAATAAAAAAAGAAAGGGCCGCCGATGAAGAACGTCGGGGGAGAGCCGGCGATTCCGAGGCCTGGCTGGCAGTTGAGGGAAAGCGGATCGTCGCCGAGCGCTGCGGATTGCTGCCGTCGCGCGCATGGACCGAGGTCATGCGCTGGCGCAAGGAGCTCGATGGCGATGGCGCGACGCTCGCGAGTCTGATCCATGACGCCGATGTGATGGGCCTCGAGGGCGGGCGATTCACGGATCGCATCCGCGACCAGATCATCCGCCGGCGCTACGAGGCGAACGGGCCCGGCCTGCCGCTAGCGGTATCGATCAAGCGCGCCGGCGGGGGCGGCCCGTGAGCGCGCGCGTCCTGATCCTGCCGGTGATCCGCGTTGAGCGTTGCGGCGTCGACCTCGCGCGCCAGCGCCTGCTGCCATCCGCCGACCGGCGCAACATCGTCGAGCTGTGGCGCGTGCGTTGCGAGCGCGAGTACCAGGACCTGGTCGCCGACCTGCGCCGGCGGCCGTACGAGGGAGACAGTGCATGAGCGATGTGCGCGAGCTGCTCACCCATCTGCTCGACGACGAGAGTGCCGCGGCGCGACTGATCGATCAGCTGGCGGCGCGCGATCTCGAGGTGCTGCCGCGGCGCCCCGACGCTGCCATGATCTCGGCCGGGCTCGCCGTGCTCGACGGCGCGGCCAAGGCGACGCGCGGCGTGCAGCTCGTCCAGGACGCCCCGCGGCTGGTCATGAGCGCGATGTGGGAGGCGATGGCGGATGCCGGCCACCAGGCCGCTGCGGCCAAGGCCGCCCAGGAGACCGCCGACCAGGCGCGGGCAGAGGCGGTGAGCGAGCGGGTGCGCGATCTCACGGGCGAGCTCACGGCCGTGGGGCTGACCGTGCACCTCGCCGCCCGGGTCGCGGGCGAGGACACCTATGCGGTGATCGGACCCGGGGGGCGATTCTGGTGGGTCCCGACCCGCGGGGCGGGCGCCTGGGGCCGCCACGGCAGCCAGGAGCGCGGCGGCGGCACCGGCTCCCTCATTCGGGCCGCCACCCGGGTGCCGGGCGCGCCAGCGGCCTCGCCAGCGGTTTCTGCCGGCGCGGCGGCGCCAACCGGCCCGGAGTTGACGGGCGGCACGAAGAACCCACTCTAACCTATCTCTCTGGTTGAATTTTCGGTATCATCCGCCCGCCGCGAGGGGCGGACCATGGCCGACTGGAGCGAGCTCGCTCAGCGCCTGCGCGAGGTCGAGGCATATGAGCGCATGCGGGTGCGGCGCCTCGAGGCGCTGGCCGAGGTGCTGCGGCAATGCGGCCACGATCCGGCCTACCGGCCGCCCCAGCTGCGCCAGCGGCTGGCGGCACTGGGGGAGATCCGCACGCTGCTCGAGGACCTGGCCGCCGGCCGCGCGCAGCTGACGACGTTAGCCGTCCCGTAACCGCACGGTGGTGTCATGGCGCGCAAGCCGCGCCGCCCGGCACGATCGATCTCCCCGACGATCCGAGCGAGCCCCACGCGATGCCGGCCGGCGCGGCCGAGTGGGGCCCGAGTATGCGTGCGTCCGACTACCGGCTGACCTTCCGGCTGCCGCCGGTGCTCGCCCTGGTGCCGGCCGGCCGCCACCATCCCTGCGTCGCGGACACCATCCTCGAGATCGATCGCGACGGCGTCGTCACCGTGACCGGGCCATCGCGCGACCGGCTGTTCGAGCAGGTGCGCAGGTGGCTCGCCCCGATCGCGCGCGGCCATGGCCCGCTCACCATGACCGGGACGGTGGTCACGCCGCCGGGCGCGGCCGGCGCCCGCGGCGGGCGCGATACCTGGACCATCATCACCGGCGTCGCGGTGGCGTTCACGCCGGCGACGATCGTCGATGATGGCGCGGGCACCGCGGCCGTGACGCGGCGGCTCGCGGCGGTGAGCTGATCGACGTGGCAAAAACCGCGATCGACGTCGAGCTGCTGCTGCGCTGGGCGTACCGCGAGGAGTTGGTCAAGTGCACAACCTCGAGCGCTGAGGGGCTGTGGGAGGATATCCGCGACTATGCGTTCCTCGGCGGCGTCGACACCGATGGTGCCGGCGCGCAGCGCTATGACCTGGGCTTGCCGGATACGGACGCAGTCTGGATCGAGCGCGCCGTCGGCAGCCTGCAGGATCTGATCGTCGACTGGGAGGCGAGCCGGCACGCCGTGATGGGCGACCTCGCCGAGCTGCTCACCACCCGCGACCGGCTG
This sequence comes from Gammaproteobacteria bacterium, assembly GCA_020846815.1. The sequence goes on from JADLDF010000270.1 coordinate 10,871, forward strand.
ATGCTGCGCCCGCTCAAGACGGCGGCGCTGGTGACCATGCACGCGCGCATGGGGACGCGGCCGAACTGGCGCGATCGCGTGCCGCAGCCCTATCCGGTACCGGCGGCGAAGGGCGCCGTCGGTCGCGCCGCGATCGTCGGCGAATGCCGCGGCAAGAATTTGTACACCACAGGCTCGCATTGCCCGCTGCGCTGGGAGCCGAGCCCGGTGGTGTTCGCGCTGGCGCGGGCCGAGTACGCGGCCTGGCACCGCGGGCTGTGCACGCTGGCCGAGACGCTCGTGCTCGATCGGCACGTCGCGCTGCCGCCGCGGGCGCCGGCACAGCCGTGGAGCGAGCGCGAGCCGGAGGCGCAGGTGCTGGCGGTCGGCGAGCGACCGCGCACGCGGCTGCCGCTGCGGCCGCCGCGCGAGCGCATGGGCCCGGCCGTGCGCCGCCCGCGCGCGAGCCCGGTCCGTTCCGTGCCGCTTGACAAGGGGGCGAAAGCTTGACGAGCCTCGCAGCATCCCGAAGTGCCTGAAGGCGACCGGTCCGCGCCCCCGCGACGCGGCGCGGCGCCTTCGTATTTGGAGGCGATTATGCACGACGCAAAGGGCCGCGAGCTGGAGGCCGGTGACCTGGTGCTGATCCCGGCGAAGGTCAGAGACCTCCATCCGACGGAGGACTACTGCAACGTCAGCGCGGTGAGCGTGCTCGGCCGGCGCCCGGATGGGCTGCATGAGACCTTTTCCGCCATCAACACTGGCGTGATGCTGCGGGCGAACCCCGGCGACGAGAACGATCTGGCCGAGCTGCAGGCGCCCGCGCCGACTGCATAGCTCGAGCGGCCGCAATAGCCCGCGCAGGCCTGCCGATCTCTCCCGACATTTTGGAAGGCTCGCATGGCCGGATCCCGCCGGGTCGCCCGGCTCAAGGAGCGCGGCCAGGCGGTGGTCGAGGCCAGGGCCGAGATCGCCTCCCGCGCGGCGGGCTACATCCGGGTTTCTACGGAGGAGCAGGCGGCGCACGGCTTCGGGCTCGAGGCGCAGGAGCGTGCCATCCGCGCATTCGCGGATTCGCAAGGTTACGACCTGGTGAAGGTCGTGGCGGATCCCGCTGTGTCCGGGGCGACCAGGCCGGCCGAGCGGCCGGGCTTCAACGAGCTGCTCGACCTGGCGCAGGACGGCGAGATCTCGCTGCTGCTGGTCTGGAAGTTCGATCGGCTGGCGCGGCAGATCGTCTACAGCGTCGTGACAGCAAACGAGCTGGCCGAATGCGGCGTGGCGGTGCGCTCGGTGACGGAGCCGATCGACACCTCGACGCCGATGGGTCGCACCATCTTCGCCGTGCTCGCCGGCATGGCCGAGCAGGAGCGCCAGGCTATCACCGAGCGCACCTGGGGCGGCCGCAGAGCAAAGGCCGTCAGCGGCGGCTTCGCCGGCGGCGCGGCGCCCTACGGCTATCGCAAGGACAAGGACGGCGGGCTACTCATCGAGCCGACGGAAGCGGCCGCGGTGCGGCGCATCTACGAGCTGCGCCAAACTGGACAGAGCTATCCCGCGATAGCGCGGACGCTCAACGCGCTCGCGATCAAGCCGCCGCGCGGCTCGCAGTGGCGGCATAGCACCGTCGCCTACATCCTCGACAATCCCAAATACAAAGGCGAGATCGAGTACCTGTTTCGCTGGGGCGGCGCCGAGCAGCACGTCCTGCAGCGCGGCGCGCACGCGCCGATCATCGACAGCGAGCCGCGAATATGATTCTCCTCGGCGTGGTCGCGATCCGAGCGACTGACAGCGAGGAGGCCAGAATGGCCGCAAGGACGAAACCGAAGCGACCCGCCACGACTCGCGCCGCGAGCGCGCGTGGCGCGGTCAAGACCAGCCGCCCGAAGAGCGCGCGGACCAAGCGCAAGCGCTGATTCGGAGAGTGGCTGCGAACGGAGGAGGGGCCGCCGCGAGGCGGCCCTTTTGCATGGCGAAGCCTAGAACCAAAACCAGCCGCAAGCCGGCGCGCAAGCCTGCACGCCAGCGGGCGTCGCGCGGGCGCCCGAGCTCCTACCAGCCGGACTACGCGACGCAGGCCAAGAAGCTCTGCGAGCTGGGCGCGCGCGACGTCGACCTCGCTGACTTCTTCGGGGTGACGATCAACACGATCGCCAACTGGAAGACGCGCTACCCGGACTTTCTGGCGGCCCTAAAGCTCGGCAAGGACCAGGTCGACGACCGCGTCGAGCGGGCGCTGGTGCAGCGGGCGCTGGGCTACACCTTCGACAGCGTCAAGATCTTTCTGCCGAAAGACTCGCGTAGGCCGGTCAAGGTGCCGATCCGCGAGCACGTGCCGCCCGACGTCACCGCCTGCATCTTCTGGCTCAAGAACCGCCGCCGCGACCAGTGGCGCGACGTGCACAAGCTCGAGCATACCGGCAGGGACGGCGGGCCGATCGAGACGCACGAGACCATGTCCGACATCGATCTCGCGCGGCGCATCGCCTTTGCGCTCGCGCGCGGCACCCAGACGCCAGCCGCGCCGGCGCCGGCGGCCGAAGATCCCAAGGAGTGACGCCATGCTGATGTCGCGATTGCGCGAGCGCGCAGGGGAATGGGCGCGCCTGTGCGCGCTGGCCATCGCGCTCTCCAGTCCGCCGGCGCTGCTGGTGCTCGGCCTCACTGCCGCGTCGATCGCGCTGGCGCAGACGCAGCTCGGCGGATTCCGCACGTCGCAGGTCGCTGTCGACACGACCGCGGGCGGGACCAAGATCGCCTCCGAGCGCGTCGGCCGGCGCTACGTCACGGTGGTCAATCACGGCACGACGGTGGTCTACGTCGGCATTTCCGGGCTCACCACCTCGACCGGCGCCCGCCTGGCCGGCGTCGATGGCGCCGCGATGACGATCGCGACCGAGAAGGACGTCTACGCCATCGTGGGGTCAGGCTCACAGACCGTCAGCGTGATCGAGAGCTGGTGATGCGCGCGCCCGTCTCCCTGCTCCTCGCGGCGCTGGTGTTCGCGCTGGGGGCGACCGCGCGCATTCCGGCACGAGGCCAGGACGTGAGCGTGCCCGGCGCGCCGCAGGCCTCCGGCCAGGTCCGGCCAGGCCTGCACTACGAGGGCGCCGGCCCGCTCGGCGGCGGCTCTGCCGGCTCCGGCTGCACGGGCGGCCAGCTCGACTACACCGACGCCTGCAATCTCACGCTCCATCTCCTGGGAATCACCTGATGTTACGAGTAGTCGCCACCGTAATGGCGGTCGTCGCCGCCGCGCCGATTGCGCGCGCCGAGGACTACGCGCTCATCCTCAACACGGCCGAGCGGCGCGTCATGCTCGAACTGCTCGACGCGGCGGTCCGCGCCCGAGGACTGGAGGCCGCACTCAATGCCGGGGTGCTGGCCGAGAAGATCAAGGCCGCGCCGGTCGTGACCGGGCGCACGGAAGGCGTAGAGCCGCCAGCTCCGGCGACGCCGGGCACGCCAGCCGATAAGCCCGCGGGAGACAGCCAATGATCAGCTTGCGCATCCTGCTCGCCGCAGCGCTGGCGTTCCTGCCGCTGGCCGAGGCCTCGGCAGCGACCGTCCAGATCCAGGTCAAGGACCAGGGCGGCACCGCTCGTTCGTTCAACGTCGTCACCAATACCGACCTCACGGGCAATCTCACCTCGACGTATGCGGTCTGTGACGGCACCGCGGCGGCGCAATGTGCTGCGGTCAAGGCGGCGAGCACGGCGGCGGCACAGACCGATCCGGCACTCGTGGTGCGCAACGCCGATGTCGGTACCACCAGCGACGCCGCTGCTACCACCGGCGGCACTGGCACGCTCTCGGCCAAATTGCGCCAGATCTCATCGCAGATCGACACTCTCAACACGACGATGCAGGGGTCGATCCCGGCCGGCACGGCTATCATCGGCAACGTCGGCGTCGACCAGACGACGGTCGGCACCACGAATGCCGTCTCGCTGAAGTACCTGAACACGACGGCAATCGCCACCAACTCCGGCTCCAAGGACGGCGGCACGCTGCGTACGGTGCTGGCGACCGACCAGCTCGCGCTCGCGACGTGGGGACACGGCGCGACCGGGTCGGCTCCTCCGTCTGGGGCAACCTACATCAGCGCGCTCGGCAGCGGCGCGACTGGTGGCCTAACGCGTGGACTCATCACCTGCGACCAGAAGGCAACATATGATGCCTCTACTTCGGGCTCGACCGAGATGGTCGCGCTCACGTCTGGCCGCGTCGTCTACGTGTGCGGCTACGTCGTCAAGGTGGACGGGGCAGTAAATGTCAAACTCGTCTATGGCACCGGCACGAATTGCGCGACCAGCCCGCAGAACATGACGCCCACGTGGAAATTCACGGCGGCTGACAATGGTCTCGCCGACCAGGGCACGTTCTGGCGAGGACTGGCCACGGCCTCGGCCAATGCGCTGTGTATCAACGCGAGCGGCGCTGTTGGTGTGCAGGCGATTGTCTACTACGCGATTATTTGATCGCAGGGAGACGGGAAATGTGGCGTTTCCTTTCGGCTCTTCTTCTGACGCTTGCCTTCGCTACGCCAGGTGAGGCCGCAAACCGTTATGCAACGTGCAACACGACGTGCACGTGGGATGCATCTGATACGTCAATGTGGGGAACGGCGAGCGGCGGAACCGGCGCTTCCGTGCCCGGCTCTAGTGACGCGGTTATCCTGGACACCGCCACCTGTGTCGGCGGCACAACCTGTACCATTACCGTCAACACTACGGTGACTGTGCAGTCCATCACGATGGGCACTTGCACGGCGTCAACGACGGGATGCATCCTGGACTTCTCAGTCAACAACAACAATGTGACGCTGAGTGCAGCTGCTGGGCTGAGTTGCACAGGAACTGGCACACGCCAGCTCAAGATGGGCAGCGGCACATGGAGCTTCACCGGGATCGGCATCGTTGTTGACTTCACGACAACTACAAATCTGACGCTGTCAGCGGCATCGGTGACGATTGCTCTGAATGCGACTGGAACTGCGTCAGCGCAGAATATGACAGTAGGAACGGCGCAATCATTTGGGACGTTGAGCGTTGGGGGAAACAGTACTGGCGGCATTATTCAGCTAACTGGGCCATCGTCCGCTACTCTGACATTCGCAAACCTTAGCTTTACGGCGCCGCGACAGCTTCACTTTACCGGCGCAGGCTCGCGTGTTTATGCGTTCACAAACGGGTTTTCAGTCAATGGGAGTTCCGGCTCCTATATTACGCTTATCGGGTCGACTGGCGTTACGTTCCCTACGATCTCCAGCGCTAATGCCATGACGTGTACGTGGTGTGCGATTGGCGGACTTTCTTTTGCCGGTGGGGGGAGTTTGACAGGCACAAGCTCCTTCGATCTAGGTGGAGTAACGGTTAGTGGCGGCGGCTCCAAAAGCATTAACCCGCCAACTGGCGGTGGTGGACGCGTGATCGGTGGATGATCCCCGTGAAAATCAACCGCCGTGCGTTGATTGCGGGTGCTGCTGCTTCTGTCATGCCGCGAGGTCAGGTGAGTGCGTGGCCTCGTCGCGGAGTGCTAGTCGACATCGGCCACGGCTGGAACACGCTTCCTCTTGGGGCGGGCGGACTCATCAATGGGTTCACCTTCGCCTCGGACGGAACGATGGTCTGTTGGACGGATGTCGGTAATGTCTATCGCTGGTCCGGAACGATCGACACGCTCACAAACGCGAGTGACCGTTGGGTTCCCCTGATGACATATGCCAGCTTCGGCGCAACGCCAGCTGGCAACCGGATGACCCAGACCCCGGGGTCGATCGCGATGGCGATTGCGGATTCGCAAACCACGCGATTCATGGCTTCGATGCCGGATTTCAGTAGCAGCGGCCTTGCCAAGTGGTGGCTTTACTACTCGAACGACAGAGGCGACCACTGGACGGCCTCTGATCTCGATTTTTTGAACCAAGACTCATCCGGTGCGACCGGTACAGGTGTGTTCGGTAGGAAGTTCGGCAACCGCCGCATTGCAATTGATCCCGCCAATCCCGACTACGCCTACTTCGGGATGACCCGGTCGAGTGGGAAGGGAGCTGGGTGTTACAAAACCATAAATGGTGGAGTTAACTGGGCCAAGATGAAGTTGAGCCCGGGTGGCTCGGACGTCGCGGATACGACGATAGAGCCCGGATGTTGCGGAATCATGTTCGATCCGCGTCAGGGCACCATTGTCAACGGCGCTGGCCACACAGTCACAAAGCGGATCATCATCCCGGTTGGCGGAGTTGGTATCTACGTCTCGACCGATGGGGGAGACAACTGGACAGAGACGTGGGTCTCCGCTGGGAATAGCGCTAGTTTCGCGCCCTATAAAGCGGAGATGGACTACGACGGCACCTATTATATGTTCTACACGACGGATTCGACGAACTGTCGAATGGCTCGTTATATGAGCCCTGTGAATGGGACTCCTGCTTGGTTGATTTTGAGCACTGGCAGCAAATGGCCTTATGCTTCTACAATCGAATTGTCCAACAACGTCTTGATTGTAGATCCGCGCAACGGCCACCAGGGAACTGTGGCGATTTGTATGGGCGGCGGAATTGGAGCCGGGTTCAATTGCACGTCTGGCAACATCCACACAACGACGACATTATCAGCGATTGATTGGAAGGGGGCTACTTCGGCGAGAGTGTTCGTTGCCGCGAACTCATATGATATCGGTTGGCAGCAGGACTTGGAGCCGGCGACACCAGGAAGCACGACATTTTTGTCGAGCACTGAAGCACTCATTGCGCCAGACGGACGTTGCCTTTGGACGGGCTTCCGAGGGTTCTGGTGGTACGATGCGATGCCGAACTTCGGCGATACTAACTTCCCCGGAGGAGTGGGGGGGTCTACAGTTAATAACCCCACCAACGCTCCCATCCGAAATGCGGGGCGCGGGATCGAAGAGACAGTTACGGAGTATATTTGTTGCCCGCCTGGTGCCACGTATCCGGTCATGGCGACGCAGGACGTCGGAATCATGCGCGGTACGTTTACGCAGTATCCGACTAGTCAGTTCATCGCTCACAATCGCATCGCGGCATTTTCCGTCGAGTATGCCGCCAACGACTCGAGTTTCATCGCCGCCAAGATAAACACGAACGGGAACATCTCCAACATTCTAGCTAACACCTTTGGGTGCAGCGCGTATAACGAGAACTATGGTCATCCAGACGATTGGGTCCAGTACACGACTCAACCGGACGGACGCTATGGAGCACAGTTGAACGTCGACATCGCTGCCCACACCGACAATTGGGCTACGATGACCGTCAACTCGATTGTTTCGCCAGGGTTCATCCAACCGGGACAGGAGATTTGGCTCAATAGTTCAGTTCAGAAGGGCACTATCTTCAAACAAATTGATGGTACGCCGGGAGGCGTTGGGCACTACGTCCTGACAATGCACGCCGGGAACACGACCCCAATTGGCCCTAACCTGCAAACGGTGATTGATCGCTCTGCAATCACTGCCACCGATGTCTTCGCGCTTCGGAGCACAGTGGGCGGGTTCATCGCCCCTGTCGATGCGGATCATCATATCTTCGTCCCGGATGCAAACGGGAGCATCGGTGATTACACCAATACGCAGGTTGCTTCGTTTTATGGCTGTTTCATTCCTCTCTACACGACGAATGCAAAGGACCCCAGTGCGGTCACATGGAACTACTGCGCAGGGCTACCGCCGACGAGCTATCGGAATCGAGGGAACGTCAACGGTGACCGGTCCAGACCGTTTGCTATGGGGTACGGCAGCGACTTCGGAACCGTTTGGGCGGCGGCGACACGAGCACAAGTGCAAGTTCTAGATGCGACGGCTTCTCCGAATACTCCGCTTGTGAGGCTGACTGTTGCCTCTACAGCTGGCATTCCAGATGGAAGCGTGCGCTGCGTGCAGAACGTAACGGGTGTCACCTCGATTACGTTCAACACTCCAGAGTTCGTCATGGACGTGATCGACGATACTCACGTCGATCTACTGGGGTCGACGTTTGTTGGTGCGCACTCATCGGTTCAGACATTTTCATTTCTTGTCGCCGACATAGCGAACGTGCCAATCGTTGGTGATACTCTCTACGCTGCCGCAGGCATTAATAGCTCTGGTGCTTCTGGGGTTGTGGCGAGCATTACAGGATCTGGAGGGGTAGGGAGTTCCAGAACCGTTACGTTCAGCCACCTCCCAATCCTGTTCACCCCTGGAGACAGTATCCGCATTGGGTCTATCAGTGGACCGTTCATCGGATACTGGACGGGCACTCCATCGTTTACCGGCGGAATTATCGACGGCGTGGACATCTACAAATCGACCGACAAAGGAGCGAACTTTTCCTTCGTTGGCTCTGTCCCTGTGGGGGCAACACGAGGCGGCCCACTATTCTTTAGTGTCCCCGGCTATCCGGGCCATCTCTGGTTCACGGCGCGTTTCACGTCGGGGGCAAACAAGTTTAATTCGATCTGGCGATCGACCGACAGCGGGGCAACTTGGTCGCGTCCGACGGTGGCACAGCCTGGCTACAACTCACAAAGCGCTCTCCCTGGCGATGGTGTTCCGAAGTTCTTCTGTCTGGGGGCTCCGCAGACGCCGGGCGGTTATCCGACACTGTATTGCGCGTTTTGGGTGCAGCCGACGCGGCCTAAAATCTACTACGCTACGAATGGCGACGGCGCTCTCAACTCGCTCAATTGGACGATTCTAGGAACCAACGGAACGCAGGACGAGCTCCCGGACAGTTGTGAGGTGTTCGGGATCGGTGGGATCCTGGGTGACTGGAACGTCTTTAGGCGCATCTACGGCATCGCGACGCCGCAAGGGAACGTCTACTACAATCAGTAATCGCGACATCTGCGTTTGCGTCGCCAGCGGTAGAAGCCAACGATGCCGAGCCCCGTCATGAACAGGGGCAGTGCCGCAGGGGCAGGGACCACACGCATGCCCGCCGGAAGGTTCACCAAGACCGTGGCGCTCACACTGTCAGCTCCCCAGGCGCCCGCAAACCCGCTTATGTACAGTCTCGTCGGCGGGGTGATGAAGGAAAATCCGCGCCCGTCAACGGGCCAATGGATGCAGGCGAAGCATCCTGCATCGTTCACGTACACAGATGCGCTGTGACCGAGATTGTCACTTACGGTCGCCCAAGCGAAGGCTTCCCACCCGACAGAGTAGTAGTCGACCGGAGCGGGACCAGAGGCGCTCAGGATCACGACTAAGGATACTTGGTTATCGAGCGGCGTTCCGATCAAGTCCACGACCGTAGGGAGCCCACCAGAGGTCAAGCTGTAATCCAGCGTAACGGCGCGAGCAGCCTCGATGCTCACGCCGCAAAAAACACACAAGGAAGCTGCGAGCAGCAGCGCTGCCCCGATCCAGGCCTTGAACATCGCAAGCATCTCCCATCTGCCTGCACGCCGCGGGTCGATTCAATCTTGTGGTGTGGGAGAGTCAAGCCCCGCGCTCCGGTAGCCCCTAGCTGAAATCGTCGCATCTACGGCCCGATGCCGTGTCGCTCCGAGCGACGCGGGCCGCATCCTTTCGTCTCGGGGCGCTCCACCAGCAACAGCAACAAGCACGCATACGGAGACGGACCATGTTTCATTCGCTCTACGGCCGGCGCCTCGGCCTCAACGAGAACGCGCTCCTGCTCGACGGCGCGCCGGTCGGTGCGCTGCCGCAGGCCTGGGGTCGCGGCAGTACGTTCTACGTCGACAGCGCCATCGGCGGCACCGAGGGCACCTCGCCGCAGACGGCGCTCGCGACGCTCGCCGCCGCCGTCGCGAAGTGCGCGGCCAACCAGGGCGACGTCATCGTGATGCTGCCCGGCCACGCCGAGACGATCTCGAGCAATGCGGCGCTGTCCCTGAGCGTCGCCGGCATCCGCGTCATCGGGCTCGGCGTCGGCGACAACCGGCCCAAGCTGACGATCGACACCGCCAACACCGCGACGGTGAACGTCACGGCGGCGAACATCATGATCAGCAACATCCGCATCGTCGCGAACTTCCTCTCGATCGCGGCGGCGCTGACGCTGACCACGGCGAAGAACCTGACGCTCGATCGCGTGGCGTTCCAGGAGACCTCGAGCGTTCTCAACTTCCTGAACGCCATCAAGTCGACCGGCGCCGCCAACACGGTCGACGGACTGACGGTGCAGGACTGCACCTGGAACGGTCTCGGCACCACGTCGGTCAACGCGTTCATCCTGGCGGCGAACGACATCGACGGCCTCAAGGTGGTGCGTAACCGCGTCAAGCTCGCGCGCACCGCCGATGCGGCGGCGATCGTCATCAGTGCCGGCGTGCTGACCAATGCCGACATCGGCGACAACGCGGTCTACACCGCACAGACCGCGCAGGCGAACGGCACGCTCGTCAACGTCGGCGGCACGACCTCGACGGGGTGGGTCTATCGCAACTTCGTGCAGACCCTCTCGACCAGCTCGGACAAGCTGTTCACGACCACTGTGGGCCTCGGCGCCTTCGAAAACCGCGTCTCGGGCGCGGTCGGCGCCACCGGCTTCGTCATTCCGGCGGTCGACTCCTAATCGGCAGCTCGTCTCGCGCGGCCGGCGTTTCGCGTCGCCGGCCGCGCTTCTTTGTCGACGCGATTTGCTCAGGAGACCGCAATGCCCAAGCTGCTTTATATCGGCGAGCATGAGCCGCCGCTCGTACACGGCACCAGCTACGAAGTGCTCGGTTTTGTCGCCAACGACGGGCTGCTGCGCGCCGCGATCGTCGGCGAGGAGGATGAACCCTATCTGACCGGGCCCATCACCAATCCGGACGAATGGCGGCTCATGCGAGACGCTGGCGGCGTCGTGGCGCAGGCTTCGCCGGCGCCACGGCCGGCGACGGTCGCCGCCGAGCCGGTGGTCGAGGTCCCCGTCGCCTCGGCGCCTGTCGAGCCGGCGGTCGAGGGCTAGCTCGATCCGTGACGCTGCTCGACGAGCTGCTCGGCCGCCTCGGCGCATTGCCGCAGGCGGAGCGGGCGGCCGTCGAGAAGCTCGCGCGCGAGGGCACCGGCGCGCTGCCGTGGGTGCCGAACCCGGGCCCGCAGAGCGACGGCTACTTCACCCCGGCGGACGAGACGTTCTTCGGCGGCCAGGCCGGCGGCGGCAAGACCGATTTGGAGATCGGGCTCGCAATCACCGCGCACAAGCGCTCGCTGATCCTGCGCCGCATCAACAAAGATGCGGCCAAGCTCGTGAACCGGGTCGAGGCGATCCTCGGGCATCGCAACGGCTACAACGGCCAGCAGCAGAGCTGGCGGCTGCCGGACGGGCGGCGCATCGACTTCGGCGGCTGCGAACTCGAGATCGACAAGCATCGCTACAAGGGCGAGCCGCACGATCTCATCTGCTTCGACGAAGGCTCGGACTTCCTCTACTCGCAGTACCGCTTCATCATCACCTGGCTGCGCTCGGAGGACCCGACGCAGCGTTGCCGCGTGCTGGTGGCCTCGAACCCGCCGCTCACGGCCGCCGGGCTGTGGGTGATCAAGCATTGGGCCGCATGGCTCGACAAGAATCATCCACGGCCGGCCAGGCCTGGCGAGCTGCGCTGGTTCGTCACTGAGGGCGACGAGGACGTCGAGGTCGACGGGGCGGGCCCGCACGAGTTGCGCGGGCGGCGGGTCAAGGCGCGGTCGAGGACATTCATTCCGAGCGCAGTCGAGGACAATCCCGACTACGCGCAGGGCGACTACCGCTCGCTGCTGGAGAGCCTGCCGGAGGAGCTGCGCCGCGCCTATGGCGAGGGGGATTTCGGAGTCGGCCAGCGGGACGACGATTATCAGGTCATTCCGACTGCATGGATCGAGGCGGCACAGCAGCGCTGGGAGGACAGCCACCGGGCGCGGCCGGGCCCGCCGCGCGGCGTCGCGATGACGGCAATGGCGGTCGACGTCGCACCCAGCGGCGGCGATCAGCGGGTGATCTGCTGGCGCTACGGCGGCTGGTTCGCGCCGCTCGATGCCAAGCGTGAGGTCGACAAGACCGGCCGGATGACGGCCGCGGCCGTGGTGCTCCACCGCCGCGACGGCTGCCCGGTGATCGTGGATCTCGGCGGGGGCTACGGCGGCGACGCGGTGATCGCGCTCAAGGACAACCGCATCGACGTGGTCGCCTTCAACGGCGTCGGCCCTTCGGGCGCGATGGCGCGTGGCGGCAAGCTCAAGTTCTCCAACAAGCGCGCCGAGGCCTGGTGGCGCTTCCGCGAGGAGCTCGACCCCTCGCAGGAGGGCGGCTCGGCGATCGAGCTGCCGCCCGACGCCGAGCTCAAGGCGGATCTCGCGTCGGCGCGCTGGTCGCTGACGACGCGCGGGATCCTGCTCGAGGACAAGGATGACATCAAAGAGCGGCTCGGCCGCTCGCCGGACAAAGGCGACGCCGCGGTGATGTGCCTGGCCGAAGGCCAACGCGCGGTGCTCCGCGCGATGGGCCGGCACACGCCGGCGCCGCAGGTTCAACTCGGCTACGCGAGGCTCAAGAGGAACCGATGACCGACGACGGCGAACCGCAGGAGCTGCCGTGGTCGGAGATCCGCGCGCGCCGCTATGCGCTCCTGCCGGCGCACCGACGCCCGCAGGATTACGCGAGCGCGCGCGAGTACCTGGCCGACGCCGTCTACGGCGCGCCCGAGCCGGCGCGCGAGGTCCAGCTCGGGTACCCGCACCTCAAACGCAGGGGACAATGATGTCGAGTGTGTTCAGCAAACCCGAGCGGCCGGCCGCGCTGGCCGTGCCGCCTGCGGTGACGCCGGCGGCGCCGATGCCGAGCCCGGACTCGATGCAGGTCGCCGACGCGCAGCGCCGCCAGGTGCTGGAGGCGAGGAACCGGCGCGGCCGCGCCTCGACCATCCTCGGCGGCAGTCCGAGCGCGTCGCCGGGCGGCGCGGGCTTCGACAGCTACGACCAGCGCCCGCTCGGCTGAGCGCAGCACCGTGGCCACCGGCGCATCCAAATCCCGCGTCCGCGACCTGGTGGAGCAGGGCGCGCAGCTGTTCGGCAAGCGCGCGCAGGTGATGAGCCTGTGGCAGGAGATCGCGCTCAACTTCTATCCGGAGCGGGCCGACTTCACGACCTCGCTGCCGAGCGACGGCGACTATGCCGCGCACCTGATGACCGGGATGCCGCCGCTGTGCCGCCGCGATCTCGCCAACACGCTCTCGGCCATGCTGCGGCCACGCGACAAGCCCTGGTTCCGCGCCCGCACCCACAGCGACACGGTCAACGAGGACGCCGGCGCCAAGGCGTTCCTCGACAAGATCAGCGAGCGCATGCGCAAGCTGATGTACGCCAAGCGCTCGCAGTTCGTGCGAGCGACCAAGCAGGGCGACAACGACTTCGCGTCGTTCGGGCAGGCGGTGATCTCGCTCGATCCGCTGCGCGACATGAGCGGGCTGCTCTACCGCTCGTGGCACCTGCGCGACGTTGCGTGGTGCGAGAACGCGGAGCTGCAGATCGAGGCTGTGCACCGCAACTGGTGCCTCGGCGCGCGCGCGCTGCGCGAGCTGTTCAAGGGCAAGGTGGCGGCGAACGTGGCCGCCGCGGCGGAGAAGGCGCCCTACACCGACGTGAAGTGCCGCCACATCGTGCTGCCGGCGGACCATTACGACTATACGCCGGATCCGGCGGCGCCGAGGACGGCCCGCCGGCTGCCGTACGTCTCGATCTACGTCGACGTCGAGAACGATTTCATCCTCGAGGAGAAGCCGGTCAAGCGGATCAACTACGTGATCCCGCGCTGGGCCACGGTGGCCGGGTCGCAGTACGCGCATTCTCCGGCGACGGTGATCGCGCTGCCCGACGCGCGGCTCCTCCAGCAGATCACGCTCACGCTGCTGGAGGCCGGGCAGAAGGTGGTCGATCCGCCGGCGCTCGCGTCGAAGGAGGCGATCCAGGGGCCGCTGCAGCTGTTCGCCGGCGGCGCCACCTGGGTCGATACAGAGTACGACGAGCGCACCGGCGAGGCGCTGCGCTATCTGCAGATCGACCCGTCAGGGCTGAACTGGGGCGGCGAGAGGGAGAAGATCGTCAGCGAGCAAATCCGCGCGGCGTTGTTCCTCGACCAGATCAGCATTCCGTATCCCGAAGGCGAGAAGTGGACGGCGACCGAGTACCGCGGCCGCGTGGAGCAGTACGTCATGCGCGCGCTGCCGCTCTTCGAGCCGATGGAGGTCGAGTACAACGGCGGACTCTGCGAGGAGACCTTCGAGCTCATCCGCGACATGAACGGCTTCGGCACGCTGTTCGCCGACATGCCCGACATTCTTTCCGGCCAGGACATCCGCTGGACGTTCGAAAGCCCGCTGCAGGAGGCGACGGAGCGCGCCAAGAGCCAGGCGTTCCTGCAGTGCTCCGAGCTGCTCAAGGTGGCGGCCGAGATGGCGACGCTCCGCCAGCGCGACTTCGACGTCACCAAGTCGCTGCGCGACGCGATCGCGGGCACCGGCGCGCCGGCCGACTGGGTGGTGCCGCAGGAGCAGGCCGACAAGGCGCGCGCCGCCGACGCCAAGGCGGCGCAGATGCAGGAGCAGATGGCGGCGGCGGCGCAGCTCGCCGACGTGGTGCAGCGCGGCGGCCAGGCCGCCGATGCCGCCGGCCTCGGCGCCGAGTCGCTGCGCGCGCACGGTCTCGTGTGATCGATCGATGGCGGGGAAGCTCACGCGCTCGCTCGGACCGCCGGTCGAGCTTCCGCCCGCCTGCGACGACGCCACGCACATGGCGCTCAAGGCGCTGCAGGCCGGCAATGCCAACAGCGGCCAACAGCAGATGGCGCTGCGCTGGATCGTCGCTGCGGCCGCGGGAACGTACGACCAGCCGTTCCGCCCCGGCGCCGGCGGCGACCGCGACACGGCATTCGCGTGCGGGCGCATGTTCGTGGGCCAGCAGATCGTCAAGCAGCTCAATACCGTTCGCGTGACCAAGGAGAAGCCTAAGTGACGCCTCCCTCTCCCGAGCCGATTTTGTCGCCCGCACCGGCACCGACGCCCGCGCCGTCTCCTGCGCCGGCGCCGGCTCCAGCGCCGTCACCCGAGCCCGCGCCGTCTCCCGCGCCGTCTCCTGCGCCGGCGCCGTCTCCCGCGCCGTCTCCTGCGCCGGCGCCGACGCTGCTCGGCGGCAAGGACCAGCCGCCGGACAAGCCGATCGCCACGCCGGCCGACTGGCCGGAGAACTGGCGCGACCGTCTGGCCGAGCAGGTGCGCCCGGGCGACAAGGCCTATCGTACGCGACTCGATCGCTTTGCGACGATCGCCGACGTCGCCAAGAACGGGCTCGGCCTCGAGCAGCGCCTCTCGTCGGGTGAGCTCAAGGCCACGACGCCATTTCCCGAGCAGGGCACCGACGCCGAGAAGACCGCCTGGCGGGCGGCGCAGGGCGTGCCCGAGACGGCCGACGGCTACAAGATCGAGCTCAAGGGCGGCATGGTGGTCGGCGATGCCGACAAGCCGATCGTCGGCGAGTTCGCCAAGTGGGCGCACGCCAACCATTGGGACCAGGGCCGGCTCAATTCGACGCTGCAGTTCTATTACGAGCTGCAGGACAAGCAGCGCGTCGCACTCGAGACCGCCGACGCCGCACACCGGCAGAAGGCCGAGGACGCGCTCCGCGTCGAGCTCGGCGCCGACTATCGCCGCACCGTGCAGGCCGTCGACAACCTGCTGTCGGGGGCGCCGAAGGATCTCGCCGCGGGCCTGCTCGGCGGCCGCCTTGCCGACGGCACGCTGATCGCCGACTCGCCCGGCGTGATCAAATGGCTCGCGTCGCTCGCGCTCGAGCTCAATCCCGCTGCCACGCTCGTTCCCTCCGCCACCGGTGGCGCGCAGGGCGTCGCGGCGCGGCTCGCCGAGATCCGCAAGCTCCGCCAGGAGCAGCCCGACAAGTACGATGCCGACAAGAAGCTGCAGGCCGAGGAGCTCGAGCTCATCGACGCCGACCTGCGCATGAAGCACCGCGGCAAAGCGGCCTGATCGAATTCGCCAAGGCATTCGCCGAGAGGCGATGACCGCGCGCGAGCCGGATCACCCGATCAGCTGATCGGCCCCGGCAGACCGCGCACCACCACACCCGCCACATCGAAGCCCCGTGACGCATCGCAGCGGCCCCGCGTGAAAGCGCGGGCCACCCGCTCACGTGCGCAGCCTGCGCGAGCTTGGCTGCGTTCTGCGCGCCGATCGGACCACCGGAGAGACGGCATGACCCTGCACTTTACGGAGCACATCCATGACCGTCGAAGCAGCCGTCGTCCAGTATCGACAGGCTTTCATTGATCAGTTCGAGGGTCGCACCTCGATGCTGCGCGTCGGGACCACCAAGGAAAGCGTTGTCAAGGGCAACCAGGCGACGTTCCTGGTCGCCGGGTCGGGCAGCGACACCGCCGTCACGCGCGGCGTGAACGGCCTGATCCCCTACGGCAACCCGACCAACACCCAGGTGACCGCGACCCTGGTCGAGAAGCACGCTCCCTACGAGCTGACCGGCTTCAACGTCTTCTCCTCGCAGGGCGACCAGAAAGCGATCATGCGCCAGGCGTCGATGAACGTCATCAACCGCGACATCGACCTGACCATTCTCGCCGAGCTCGCCAACGCCACCATCGACACCGGCGCCTACGCCACCGGGTCGCTCGCCATGGTGGAGAAGGCGAAGGGCTACCTGGGCAACCAGGACGTCCCGATCGAGGAAGAGGAGAACATGTTCGCTGTCATCACGTCGGGCTTCCGCGCCTACCTGATGCAGACGACCGAGTTCGCGCACGGCGACTATGTCGACGTGAAGCCGTTCGCGGGCCCCACGCGCAAGGCGTGGCGCTGGGATGGCGTGAACTGGATGACCTCGAGCCGCATCACCGGCGCCGGCACCAGCACCGAGCTCTGCTACATGTGGCACCGCAACGCGCTCGGCTACTCGGTGAACGTCGGCGAGGAGTCGATCCACATCGGCTACGACGAGAAGCAGGACCTGAGCTGGTCGCGCGCGACCATCTATCACGCCGCCAAGATCCTGCAGAACACGGGCATCGTGCAGATGAAGCACGACGGCTCCGCGTTCGCGCTGACCTGAGCGGTCGCCGGCGCCGGCTTCGCCGCCGGCGCCATCCTCGTTTTTCCCATCACACGGATCAGGAGGGCCACATGGCCTACACTGCGGACAACCTCGCGATGGTGGTGTGCCCCGTCGGCGGCATCTACCCGCGGGTCTTCACCTACTACGATGCGGCGCCCGAGAGCGACGCCACCATCGTCGGCGCCAGCTGGTTCTCGGACGGCGCCTCGAAGGGCATGCGCAAGGGCGACATCGTCGATGTCGTCCAGGTCGGCACGCCCAAATACAAGCGCTACCAGGTGCTGAGCACGAGCGGCGCCGCCGCCACCGTGCAGGCCCCGACCGCCATCACCTGATCGCTTGCGCCGGCGCCGCACCCGCGGCGCCGGTGTGAGCGCAGGGTCCCGGGACGGACGGCCGCCGCGCGCGGCCGCCCGTCGTTTTCAGCGAAGGATGACTCATGTCCAAACCCGTTCGCCACGTCGTCGATCCGGTCAGGGCGGCCGAGCAGTTCAAGGCCGATCTCGCCGCCATGCAGGTCGGGCCCAAGCCGGGCGCCGACGGCAAGGCCGCCGGCCAGCGCCAGCAGGAGAAGCTGTTCGGCGTCGCTTCGTACAAATTCAATCGCTGGTCGGCCGAGCTCGAGGAGGCGCAGACGCTCGCCGATGCCCTCGACCCGGCGTTCTGGGCGGGCCAGGCCGACAAGATGATGGGCCACGACCGGTCGCGGCCGCGCGGCGTCGGCGACATCATCGAGCTGCGCAAGCCCGACACCGGCCTCTATGCCGAGCTGATCGTGACCGAGATCGGGAAGGGCTTCGTGCGCGTCACGCTGATCGCGCGCGCCGAGCCGGAGGGCGCCGAGGCGCCAGAGGCCTCGCCGCTCACCACCAAATGGAACGCCGGCGCAAAGACGCACGACGTGGTGCGGCGCGCCGACGGCCAGGTGCTGCGCGCGGGCTTCCAGACCAAGGCGAGCGCCGTGGCGTGGATCGCCGAGCACCTCGCGAAGGTGGCGGCTTAGGTCGGGAGGCGCGGATGACCACGCTGCTGCGCATCTACAACGGCGCGCTGCGTCACATCCAGGAAGGCCGGCTCACGTCGACCACCGAGTCGCGGGCGGCGCGCTATCACCTCGACGATGCCGTCGCCGAGGTGAAGGCCGCCTGCCTCGAGGCGGGCTTCTGGAATTTCGCCATGCGCGCGGTCGAGATGGACGCCTCGACCGGCATCACGCCGGAGTTCGGCTTCACCTATGCGTTCTCGAAGCCGGACGACTGGGTGCGAACCTACATCGTGTCGCCCAACGACCAGCTCGAGCGCTGGCTGCCGCGGTTCAACGACGAGGCCGGCGTCTGGTACGCCGACCAGACGCCGATCTGGGCGAAGTACGTCTCCAATGCCGCCGGCTACGGCCTGAACATCGCGGCCTGGCCGCAGAGCTTCTGCGACTACGTGATGATCGAGCTCGCGCTCGCCGCCGGCCCGGCGGTCCGGGCGCTGTCGGACGATCTGCTCATGAGCCTCGAGCGCACCCGCAAGCGGCTCAAGTCGATCGCGCTGGCCAAGGACGCGATGAACGAGGCGCCGGTCACGCCGCCCCACGGCAGCTGGGTCGGCGCCCGCGGCGGCCGCTTCCAGCAGCGCCCACGCTCGCAGACGCTCGGCTACTGATGGCCAAGGTCCACGCGCCGCTCCTCGCGTTCAACCGCGGCGAGGTGTCGAAGGCTGCGCTGGCGCGAGTCGATATCGACAAGATGCGGTTCGCCGCCGAGGCGCAGGTCAACTGGTCGCCGCTCGCGCTCGGCGACATGATGGTGCGGCCGGGCACCGGCTATCTGTGCTCGACCAGGTCGGACGCGGCCGCGTTCGGCATACCGTTCGTCTACGGCACGTCCGACGCGGCGATCCTCGAGCTGACCGACAGCCATCTGCGGGTGATCGTGGCGGATGCGCTGGTCACGCGCGCCGCCGTCTCGACCGCGGTGACCAACGGCGATTTCTCCTCCGGCGCCGGCTGGACACTGTCGCCCGGGACCGGCGCGGCCAACATCAACTCGACCGTCGCCGCCGCGCTCTATCTCGCCGCCGGCTCGGCCGACGATCGCGCCACCTGCGAGCGGACGGTGACGATCGGCGCCGGCGACCAGAACGTCGCGCAGTCGTTTCGGATCTCGGTCACCCGCGGGCCGGTGCTGTTCTCCGCCGGCTCCTCCTCGGGCGCGACCGACTACATCGCCAAGGCCGAGCTCGGCACCGGGACGCACAGCCTCGTCCTCACCCCGACCGGCGCCACCGTCTACGTGCGCTTCGAGGCCGCGGTGCGCCACGGCGTCATCGTCGACGCCATCGCGATCGACAGCGCCGGCGCGCTCGACCTGCCGGCGCCCTGGCTCGCCGCCGACCTCGGCGCCATCCGCTACGACCAGTCCGGGGACATCGTCTTCATCGCCTGCGACGGCTACCAGCCGCGCAAGATCGAGCGCCGCGCGCACAATTCCTGGTCGATCGTGACGTACGACGCCGACGACGGGCCATTCGGCGCCGAGAATGTCGACACCACGGCGAAGATCCAGGCCTCCGCCATCGCCGGCTCGATCACGCTCGCCGGCACCAACACGCAATTCTCCGCCGACGACGTCGGCTCGATCATCCAGCTCTCCGAGAGCGACTATTCGGTGGTCGCCGAATGGAAGGGGAGCGAGACGATCTCGATCCCGACATCCTCCGTCTCCGCCGCCGGCACCAAGATCGGCGACATGACCAATCTCGCCAACGCCTTCGACGGCAACTCGGCGACCTTCGCCGACAAGACCAGTACGACGGGTTACGCCGGCACCAACCAGGCCTCGCCGTCGGCCATCTACTCGGCGGCCGTCACGTTCAACCTGGCAGGCAACATCACTGCGTACCTGTACGGAAAGACCGGCGGCTCGCCGGCGAGCGGCACCGATGGGACGCTGCTCGGTACCGTCGTCGCTGCCTCGGGCGGCGGCAGCGCGTCCGACGTCGCGGTCACGCTCTACGCGAGCCACACCTCGACGACGTGGGACTATCAGTGGATCTACTGGGTGGTCCCGAGCTCGACGAGCGTGAAGATCAAGGAGATCACGCGCACGACGTTCAGCAGTGGCGGCGCGCCCGTGCTGCGCCGCTACAACGGCAACGTCTACCAGGCGCTCAGCGGCACGACCACCGGCGTCAATCCGCCGTCACACACGTTCGGCGACGTGCTCTCGGAGACCGGCGGCACGGTCTGGCGCTATCGCCACGGCCGCAGCGGCTCGGTGCGCATCACCGCGGTGGCAAGTGCGGTCGCGGCCAGCGGCGACGTCGTTGTGGCGGTGCCCGACAGCATCGTCTCGCGCGCGACGTCGCTGTGGGCCAAGGGCGAGTGGAGCATCGCGCGCGGCTGGCCGACGGAGGTGAAGTTCCACGAAGGCCGGCTGTGGTGGTTTCGCGGCGACAAATACTGGGGCTCGGTCTCCGACGCCTACTACTCGTTCGATGCGGCCGTCGAGGGCGACAGCGGCACGATCGCGCGCACGTTCGGCTCTGGTCCGGTCGACAAGGTCAACTTCGCGTTGTCGCTCACCCGCCTGGTGGCGGGGCGCGAGGGCTCGGTCGACACCATCCGCGGCTCCTCCCAGGACGAAACACTCACTCCGACCAACCTCTCGAGCAGGCCGGTGTCGGGGAAGGGCACGGCCGAGCTGCCGGCGCTCAAGGTCGGCACGCGCGCCGCCTTCGTCGAGCGATCGGGCCGCCGTATCATGGGCTTGGTTTATTCGGTCGAGGCCGGCGATTATGTCGTGCGTGACCTCACGCGCCTCAACGACGTGATCGGCGTGCCCGGCTTCGCGTCGGTGGCGGTGCAGGAGGAGCCCGCGACCTCGCTGCATTTCGTGCGCGCGGACGGCGTCGACGCGATCCTGCTGGATGATCCCGGCGAGGAGATCGCCTGCTGGTGGCGCGTCATGACGCTCGGCGTCATCGAGCGCATCGTGATCCTGCCGGGCGCGCTCGAAGACCGCATCTACTACGTGGTCAAGCGCACCATCAACGGCAGCACAAAGCGCTACTGGGAGAAGGTCGCGCTGCGCACCGAATGCGTCGGCGGCACGCTCAACAAGGTGGCCGACTGTCACCTGGTGGTCGCGCAGGCCTCCTCGACCACGATCTCGGGGCTGTCGCACCTCGAGGGCGCCAACGTGGTGGTGTGGGCGAACGGCAAGGATCTCGGCAGCTACACGGTGGCGGCCGGCGCGATCACGGTGAGCGAGGCGGTCACCTCGGCGATCGTCGGGCTCGGCGGCGTCGCCTTCAGCTACGACAGCGCGGCCGCGGCGGCCTCGGTGAGCGCGTCCAGCGCCTATGACGGCTATCCGGCCGAGGTGTTCGCCGACGGCAAGCACGTCGGCGCGGTGACCGTGTCGGGCGGCGTCATCACGCTGCCGCGCGGCCGCACCGCCAGGAAGATCACGGCCTATCTCGGGCTGTACGCGCCGTTCCGCTCGTCGAAGCTCGCCTACGGCGCCCAGATGGGCACGGCGCTCACGCAGTCGAAACGCATCGGCGCGGTCGGGCTCGTCGCGTTCGACCTACACTATCAGGGCCTGAAATACGGCACCGACGTCCACGACCTGCAGCCGTTGCCGCTGGCCGAGGGTGGACAGGACGTCGCCGCCGACACGGTCTGGACGGAGCTCGACCGGCCGATGATCGGGCTCCCGGGATCCTGGGATACGGACAGCCGGCTGCATCTCCTCGGCCAGGCGCCGCGCCCGGCGACGCTCGCCGGCGTGGTGGTGGGGATCGGCACCAGCGAGTCGCACTGACGATGATCGTGCGGCCGACGACGTCCGCAGACGTCACCGAGCTCACCGGCGAGGCACCGCCGTTTCGCATCCGCGCATGGTCGGGGGTGGCCGGGGGGCGCGTGATCGGCATCGGCGGTCTCGCCTACATGCCGGACGGCACGATCGTCGCTTTCGCACATCTGACGCCGGAGGCGCGGGCGCAGAAGTTCGCGCTGCACCGCGCGGCCCTCAAGCTGCTGGCCGAGATGGAGGCCCACGGCGTCCGCCGGCTGGTGGCGACCGCGGACCCGGACTTCGCCGCGGCGGAGCGCTGGCTCACGCGGCTCGGCTTCCGGCGCGACCCACGGCACGAAAAGGTCTGGATCTGGATATGCTCGAGCTCGTCGGCCGTCACAACCCGCTAGCGAAATATGCGCTGGCGGCGATCCCGCGCGAGCCGGTGACCATCGGCACTGCGGCGCTGGTCGCCGGCACCGCGACCACGGCGGCCGGGACCCTGATCGGCGGCTCGATGTCGGCCGACGCGCAGGAGGACATGGGGCGCCTGCAGCGCCAGGGCGCCGAGTTCCAGGCGCAGCAGCTCGAGCAGGCGGCCGCCGAGAGCCGCGGCGAGGCCGCGCGCCGCGCCATGGATGCGCAGCGCACCACGCGGCTGGCGCTCTCGACATTGCGCGCCCGGGCGGCCGCGAGCGGCAGCGTCGCGAGCGAGGGCGACATCGCGCGCACCGCCGGCGACATCGCCGGCCGGGGCGAGTACGAGGCGCTGGCCGATCTCTACACCGGCGAGAACCGCGCCCGCGGGCTCATCGATCAGGCCGCGGCCACCCGCTACGAGGGCGCCGCCAAGGAATACGGCGCCGACGTCGCCGCCCACGGCACCCGCATCGGAAGCTATTTCTCCGCCGCCGGCACCATCCTCAAGGGCGCCGGCATGGCGGCCGGCGGCTCGGCGCCGGGCGAGCGCGGCTCGCGCCCGCGCGTGGGCCCCTTCGGATGAGCGGACGGCGAGGGGGCATGCGCTGATGGCCAAGCTTCCCGACGCCGGCAGCGTGTTCGGTGCGGCGCCGAGCATGCGCTCGGGCCGGCCGATCGCGAGCTACGACGACAGCGCCGCCGCGCGCGGCGAGGCGGTCGCCGCCGGCGCCATCGAGAAGGGCGTCGAGACGCTCGGCGGCGGCGCGACGGCGCTCGCTGGCGGGCTCTACGCGAAACAGGATGCCGACGACCGCTTCAACCTCGCCAAGGCCAACGGGTATTTCGTCACCCGCAAGATCAAGCTCGACAGCCAGTACGCCCAGGATCCCGACTACGCCGACGCCGAGAGCCGCTACACCAAGGACCTCGGCGCCCTGCGCGAGGAGGCCAGCGCCATCGTGCGGCCCGAGCTGCGCGAGCGGCTCGGCCTGCTCATCGATGGCGACTTCGAGCGTGGCGTCGCCGCGATCCGGCAGCACGTCCGGGTCAAGGAGGGTGAGGTCAACACCGGCTACGTGCTCGAGCAGCTCGACACGCTCCAGCGTGAGGTGCCGCTCACCAGCGCCGACCCGAAACAGCGCCAGAGCGCGATCGACGCCGGCCACAACCTGATCGACGGCCTGGTGGGCAAGGGCTACATCGCCGCGCCGCGGGCGCAGGCGCTCAAGCAGAGCTTCGCCGACGGCTACATTCGCAACGACGCGCTGACGCTGATCGAGCGCGATCCGGCCGAGGCGCAGCGCCGTCTCGCCGACGATCGCGATCCGCTCTACGCGATGCTGCAGCCGGACAAGCGCTTCGCGCTGCTGCACGCCGCGCGCGCCGCCGAGCACAAGCTCAACGTCGGCAACCGGGCAGATTTCACGGCGCGGGTGCGCGACGCGACCGCGGAGGCGATGGACACGGGCGCGGTCGTCAAGCCGATCGCGCGGAGCGAGTTCATCGCGGAGTACGGCGACGCGGAGGGCGAGCGGCACTGGCGCGACTACGACGTCGCCGTGCAGACCGGCCGGACCATCGCCGGCCTGGCCGACATGACGCCGGTGCAGCGGGACGAGGCGCTCACGGCGCTCAAGCCGGTGGCCGGAGAGGCGGGCTACGCGACCCGCGAGCGGGCCTACGACGTCGCCACGCGAGCCGCGGGCGCGCTGCAGAAGGAAATCGAGAAGGATCCGGCGCGATTCGCGATGACGCGATTGCCGGCCGTGCGCGACAGCTACGGCGCGTTCGCGGCTGCGCAGCAGGATCCGAGCGTGCCGCCGGAGGCGAAGGCTGCTGCGGCGCGGCGATTCGCCGAGACGACGTTGCTCGAGCAAGCGCGCGTGGGCGTACCCGCGGATGCGCGCCGCATCGTGCCGGAGAGCTACGTCGATGCGCTCAACGCGCGGCTGCAGCGGCCCGGCACTGCCGGCGGTACCGCCAACGTGGCCGCATCGATCGAGCAGGAGGCGCAGCTCTGGGGCGACAACTGGCCGCTGGTTTACAGGGACGTCGCCAGGCGCTCCTCGCCGGTCGTGCGCGTGGTCGGCGCCGGGGTGAAGCCGCTCGCCGCGCAGCTGCTCACCGAGTTCGCCGACGTGAAGCTCGGCGACATCGCCAACGACCAGAGCGAGGAGAGGCTCACCACAATCCGCGCCGAGGTGCGCAATGCCTTCCGGCCGCTCGCCGGCACGATGCTCGGCAGCGAAGGCGCGCAGCCGGTGATCGATGACTTCCAGGCCGCCGGCGAGAAGCTCGCGGCCTACTACGTGCGCGGCGGCAAGAGCGCGAGCGACGCGGCCGCGCAGGCCTTCGAGGATCTCATCGGGCACAAATACGAGCTCGTCGGCGGCGGCCTGTTCGGCGGCTCCTGGACCTCCGGCGATCGTTATCGCATCCCGAAATCGGCGCCGTTCAGCGTGCGCGACATCGCGATCGGTGCGGCCGAGGCCAGGCGCCAGCTTGCCGAGATCGGCGTCAATCCGGCCCGCGACACGCTGGGCGGGATCAGTGCCGACGTGCTGGCGCGCGCGCGTCCCGAGCAGCTCGCGCGCGATGGCAGCTGGGTCACCGCTGGCGGCGCCCAGAGCGATCAGGGTCTCTGGCTCGTCTACGGCGACCAGGTCGTGCGCGGCAAGGACGGGCAGAGCCCGCTGTTTCTGAGCTGGGAGCAGCTCGCCGGCCTTGCGCGTAAGCGCGTGGACGCTGAGACGGACGCGCTGCGCAACGGACCTGGTGGCATCCCGTGACGATCTTCACCGACGGTCCGCGCCTCGAGCCGGCGGCGATCGGCATTCACGAGGTGCCCACGTCGCTGGGCGAGTCGCTCGGCGCCACGGCGGCGCAGGCCGGCGCCGACATGCCGGTAGTTGAGATCTCCGGCATGCAGGAGCTCGCGACCGCGCGCGGTGAGCGTGATGACCTGGCGGAGCAGATCGAGCGCATTCGCGCCGGCGAGGATCTCGCCGAGGTCGTAGCGCGGCCGCGGCCGGTCGCAGACGTGCCGATCGCCGACGCCAAGGCGCGCATCAGGAACGAGGGGCTCGAGGGCGCGCTGCATCTCGGCGACGTCGAGAGCGTGAAGGCGCCGGCGCTCGACATCATGATCGACCGCGCCAAGGCGCGGCGCGAGCGCGAGCAGGCGATCGCGCGCGGGCCGTCCGGCATCGTGCCGACGGCGCTCTCGGTCGGCACGTCGTTCCTCGTCGGCGCACTCGACCCGCTCAACGTTGCGTCGGCCTTCATCCCGGTGGTGGGCGAGGCGCGCTACGGCAAGATGCTGGCCGATGCGGGCGCCTCGGCGCTCGCTCGCGCACGCGTGCGCGCCGGCGTCGGCGCGCTCGAGGGCGCCGCCGGCGCCGCGGCGATCGAGCCGATCGCTTGGTTGGCTAAGACCGACGAGGGCCAGGATTACACCTTCGCCGAGTCGCTGCGCTCGGTGATGTTCGGCGCCGGGCTCGGCGCGGGCCTGCGCACCGGTGCCGGCGCCGTCGCGGACCTGGTCCGCGCCCGCCGCGGCGATCCGCTCTATCCGTTCGGGCCCGGCGAGGCCTTCGGGCCAGTACGCACGCCGGACGGCTCGACGATCGGCACCAACGTGCCCGCGGCAGCGCTGCGCGAGGAGGGCATCTCGGGCGTCGAACTCGCCGATATGCTGCGCGCGCGGCTCGGTTTGACGTCGCCGGCGGAGATGATTGCGGATCTGCCGCCGCGTGCGCACGAGGACCTCATGCGCGCATCGATCGCCGCGCTCACGTCGGGCGAGTCGGTGCGCGCCGGCGAGCTCATCGAAGCGGCGGCAAAGGCGGACCCGCGCATCGCGGAGTCGGTGAGCTTCGAAGCGTTCCACGGCTCGCCGCATGATTTCGATCGTTTCGATATCAGCAAGATCGGAGAGGGCGAGGGTGCGCAGAGCTATGGCAACGGCCTGTACTTTGCGGAGAACGCTGAGACAGCGAAGTACTATGCAGACAATCTCTCCGATGCGCGGATCAACGGCAGGCCGTACAACGTCGAGGATCCGCTCCACCAAGCCGCCGCCATCTTGGACCAGCAAAAAGGATCGAGGAATGCGGCAATAGGTGTGGTTGGAGCCGCGATGCAGCGCGATCCCGCCGACCTGCTGCTGCCGCGAATTCTCAGCATTCTTGAAAGCGGCAAGGAACTCCCAAAATTCGGCGAGCAGGGCAACCTCTACCGCGTCCGCATCAAGGCCGAACCCGAGCGCTTTCTGGATTGGGATAAGCCGCTGGGGGAGCAAGACGCTCACATCCGCGAGGCCCTCGACAACCATCCCGACCCGGCGGTCTCAGGCACGGCGGCCAAATGGGGCGCGTACTCCATGGGCGACTTTTACAAGCGCCTTGCCAGCCGCATCGGAGACGTCGAGACCTCGCGGGTCCTGCTGGAAGCCGGTGTGCCCGGTATCAAGTATCTCGACGCGGGCTCGCGAACCGCCGGCGACGGCACTCGTAATTTCGTGGTGTTCGATGACTCGCTGATCGAGATCCTCGACAAGAACGGCAAGCCGATCGAACGCCAAGCGCCGCCAGCTGCAGCGCGGGCGCCTACCGTCGAGCAAGCGATCGTCGACCTGCAGCGCCGGATTATCGCCGGCGAGAACCGCAGCCAGGACACGAGCGCGCTGCGCGCTCAGCTGGCGCAGATCCGAGCAACGGGCGAGGTGGCGGACTGGCGGGCGCTGTCCGCGCGAGAGCTTCCCGAGGACGCGCCCCAGTCGATCGCCGCTGCAAAAGCGGCCGAGGCCCTTCCCGAGCCGGTGTCGGTCGCTGCGCCAGAGCCGGCCAAGGCGCCGATCGCCGCGCCGGCGGAGCCCGTGGTACCCAAAGAGGCGGCGGTACATGTCGGCCCGGAGGCGGCACGCGGCCCGCGCGCGCGGCCCGAGGAGACCTGGTCGCTGCTGGAGTTTCTCGCCTCGCGAGGCGGCATCAAGCCGGACGATCCGCAGATCTCCGACCTCCGCGGCTCGATCGGATCGAGCAACAAGTTCGTGCCCGGCTTCGGCCATCTCGTCCGCAAGGGCGGCATGTCGCTCGATCGCGCGCGGGAGGCGGCAGTCGAGGCTGATTACCTGTTCGATGCGGGCCACGTGAGCGACGCGCAGGCGAGCAGCACGGTGCGCACGCTGCTCGACGCGATCGATGGCGAGTTGCGCGGCCAGCGCGTCTATCGGCAGGGCCAGGCCGCGCCGGAGCGCGCGCAGGATCCCGGCGAGCTGCGCCATCAGATGGAGGGCGCGCTCGATCAGTCGCTCGAGCAGGTCGAGATTTCTCCGGCGAGTGTTGCTGGTCCGCTGCGCGAACGCGTGCTAGAAATCATGAGCAAGGAACGCATCGCCGATCCGCTCGAGGCCTACGAGCGCGCGGTGATGGAGGAGAGCTTCCGTGGCGCCGAAACTGGTCGTGCACAACGCGTCGCCGACACCATCCCCGGCTGGGACGTTCCTGATGACGCCGGAGCAGCACCGCGCCCAGGCGGAGCTGCTGGCGCAGTCGAGCGACCCGCGGATGCGGGAGCTGGCAGCGCATCACCAGCAGCTGGCGGCGGCAATCGAGAAGCGCCTGCAGGCGCAGACGCCGGCAAGCTAAGCCCCGCGACCAAAGCGGCGCTCGACGCGGAATCGCAGGCGCGCGAGCTCTACCAGTTCGCCCAAGAGAGCGGGATCATCACCGAGCAGGAGGCTGCCGCCTTCGCCGATCAGCTGCGCCTGGTCGACGAGGAGGGCGCCGCGCGCACCGAGATGCTGCGCCTAGCCGCCGGCTGCCTGGTCGCCGCCGGTTACGTCGGAGGCGCCTGATGGCCGACAAGCGCGACGACTGCGCCGACGACATCGCCAAGAAGACCGGGCGCTCGCGCCGCGAGGTCGACGATGCGCTCGACGAGATGTTCGAGCGGGCGGAGCATCACCGCGAGGGCGGCAGGAGCCCGCGCGACGCGCTCGGCCGCGCGCAGACCGAGGCGATGGACGAGGAGGCGCGCCGGCACGCGATCTTCCGTCGCAACATGCATCTCGACGCGCTGAAGTCGCGCGACCTCAACCGTTTCTACGAGGCGGCTCGCGCCCAGCTCGAGCAAGAGGGCCCGAAGGCCTCCCGCCTGGCGCTCGAGGCGGCGCTCACCGGCATCAACCGGCCGCTGTTCGATCCGAAGTCCCGCATGGGCAACCAGTCGTCGGCCGCGGCGCGATCGCTCGGCGCCAAGACCGACTGGGTCGGCGGCGTGGTCGACGATCTGCGCCGCATCAGCCGCGAGGATCCCGCGCTCGCCGGCCTCGACCGCATCTTCTTCTCGCGCGCGGCCGAGGACGAGATCTTCATCGAGAAGTGGCAGCTCGACAATCCTCGCGATGGCAAGCCGGGAAAGACCGGCAACGCCGCGGCGAAGCGCATCGCCGAGGTGCTGCACAAGTGGGACAAGGTGCGCGTGACGGCGCTCAACGAGGAGGGCGCATGGATCACCGACTACGCCGGCTACATGACCTCGGTGTCGCATGACCCCGACAAGCTGCGCAAAGCCGCCAACCAGCGCACTTTCCGGCGCGGCTTCACCGAGGACGATCGCCGCGCCTGGGTCGGCGACGTGCTCAAGTGGATCGATGCCGAGCGCACGTTCGGCGGCCAGGAGGCCGACAAGGCGCTGGCCGAGATGTGGGGAGGGCTCATCACCGGCGATCACCTCGATCCGGTAATGCCGGCGGACGGACCGATCTTTCCCAACGTCGCACGGAAGGTGAGCGCGAGCCGCGAGTTGCACTGGAAGGACGCGGAATCGCAGCTTGCCTATATGCAGAAGTACGGCCGTTTCCCGCCGACGGAGGCCTGGCTACACTCGATGAACTATGCGGCCGATCGCTACGGCCTGATGAAGGTGTTCGGCTCGAAGCCCAAGGAGGGTTTCGAGAACCTGTTGGCCTACGCCAAGAACAAGACCAAGGGCACGGCCGAGCGCGCCGAGCTCGACAAGTGGGAGCGCGCGCTGCGCAACCGCTACGCCGTGATCTCCGGCGAGGCGGCGATCCCGGTGGCGAATATCCTCTCGGGCCTGGTCGACGCCACGCTGCGGGTGCAGCGCATGGCCAAGCTGGGGCTCACCCCGTTCGCCATGCTGCAGGACAACGCGACCATCTCGCGCGAGCTCGGCCGGCAAGGCCTCTCGTTCTGGGAGCGCAATCGCACGCTGATCGACGATTACTTCCGCGGCGCGCCGGAAAGCGCGAAACGCCAGGTCTACGAGCTGCTGCACGCCGGCGTACTCGAGCAGCTCCACGGCGCCACCGCCCGCTGGGACGTCGGCGACGCGAAGTACGGCCTGCTGGCGAAGGCCGAGAACCTGTTCTTCAAGATCACCGGCCAGACGACGATGACCGCCAATAAGCGCAGCGCGGCCGAGCGCATGATGGCGCTCAACCTCGGCCACCAGCGCGGCCTGGCCTTCGGCGAGCTCGATCCCGGCCTTGCGCGGATCCTGCAGGGCTTCGGCATCGGCGATGCCGAATGGGCGCTGCTCGGCAAGGCCGCGTGGCACGATATTGAGGGAGGCACGTACCTCACGCCCGACGTCGCGCGCGCGATCCCCGACGCCGACATGAAGGCATACCTGCGCCAGCGCGGCACGCTGTCGGACATGGTGGCCGCGGCCGGCGCCGTGCCGCCAGTGGAAAGCCGGCAGGCGACGGAGCGCGCTGCGCTCGATCGGGCCCGGCAGGAGCTGGGACTCAAGCTGTGGAGCTATTTCTCCGAGCGCGGGCAGTATGCCGTGATCGAGGTCGGCGCACGCGAGCGCGCGATCCTCTATCAGGGCACGCGCCCGGGCGAGCCGCTCAACCTGGCGCTTCGCCTGATCATGCAGTTCAAGCAGTTTCCGACGGCGATGATCACCCGCAGCTGGGCCGCGGACATCTACGGCGGCGCCAAGGGCATGGACCGCGTCGGCGGCCTGGTCGAGCTCGCGGTCTACTCGACGATCATGGGCATGGCGGCGAACTATCTGAACCAGCTCGCCAAGGGACAAGACCCGAACTCGCCCTGGCGCAACCAGCCGGGCAACGCGCTCGGCGCCGCGTTCCTGCGCGGCGGCGCCGGCTCGATCTACGGCGACTTCCTGATGGGCGAGTGGTCGCGCCACGGCCGCAGCCTGCTCGACACGGTGGCGGGCCCGACGCTCGGCCAGGCCAACGCGGTCGCGGAGGTCTGGGCCGACATCACGCATCCGACCAAGTGGAGCAAGGGAACGCTGGCGCTGGGCGAGAACATCGCGCGCCAGAACACGCCCTTCGCCAACATGATCTACACCAAGGCGGCGGTCGATTACCTGATCCACTTTCGCCTGCAGGAGCACCTGCGGCCCGGCTACCTCGAGCGCATGGAGCGCTCGATGAAGGACAAGCAGGGCATCGAGTTCTGGCTCCGCCCGACGCAGATTTCGCGTTAGCCCGCGCCGGGCCCTCGCTCTGCCCGGCGGCGCGGGGGTGTCGCGCTGACCTAATTCACATCGCGGAGGTGACCATGGCGATCGTCGACCGCCGCGGCGTTGACGTGGACGAGGGCGAGAGCGCTTCGGGCGATCAGGAGGTCACCGGCGCGAGCGCGACGATCGACGAGACGGTGACCACCGTGATCGTCAATCGCACGGCGCCGGCGGCGACCGCGCTCACGCTGCCCAACGCCTTGACGCGCCTCGGCCGGCTGCTGCGCATCGTGGATCTGTCGCAGTCGGTCACCGACCACGTCATCACGCTCACGCCGTACGCCGCCGCGCAGAAGATCATGCGGCAGTCGACCTGGCCGCTCTACTCGAGCGCGGCCTCGCTCGCCTCGCTCACGCTGCGGCCGATCGTCGACCCCGACGACGACGCCAACGCCATCTGGATCATCGCGCCATGATTGGGGGCAGCATGACCCGCACGCTCGGCCGCCTGCGGGCGGCCTTCGCATTTGTGGGGCTCGCGGCGGCGCTGCTGCTCGCCGCGCCGGACGCGCGCGCGCAATGGCAGGTCTGCGACCACTGCGTCCCGATCGGCAACGGCGCCGGGACCGGCTTCGCGGCCGCGGCGCCGTCGGCCAACACCGTGCTCTACGCCGCCTCGAGCAGCGCCGATCCGTCGTTCTCCGGCGCGGTCACGCTCGCGACCTCGTTGACCGCGCCGCTGCTCACGGCCACCACCTCGCTCACCACGCCGCTCGTGCAGGGCGGCGGCGCTGTCGGCTCCTCGCTGGTGCTGCAGTCGACCTCGGGCGCCGGCTCCTCCGACTCGATCGTGTTCAAGACCGGCGCGCAGGTCACGCGCTGGACGATCGATACGAGCGGCGTCCTTACCGGCGCCGCCGGCCGCACCCTCTCGTTCGGCGGCTCGTCCAGCGGCGCCACCATTCTGGAGGCGAGCGCCGCCGCCTCCGGCACGCTCACCCTGCCGGCGGCGACCGATACGCTGATCGGCAAGGCGACCGCCGACACGTTGACGAACAAGACGTTCAACACCGCCGGCGCCGGCAACGCGCTCCTCATCAACGGCACCCTGGTGAGCGTGGTGACCGGCACCGGATCGGTGGTGCTGGCGACGAGCCCGACCCTGGTCACGCCCGTCCTCGGCGCCGCCACCGGCACGAGCCTCTCGCTGTCCTCGACCTCGCCGCTCACCTTCACCGGCGGCAGCTCGGTCATCGCGGTCGACTCGGGCAGCGGCAACAACAACCTGACGATCAAGACCCGCGGCTCCGGGTCGGTCACGTTCCAGAACAACGCCAGCGAGACCTATTACCAGCTCTCGCCGGTCGCGGCGTCCGGCATCGTCAACTACATCCAGTTCGTCGGCCAGACGACCGGCAACGCGCCCTACATGGCGGCGCAAGGGACCGACAGCAATGTCGGCCTGACCTATCTGCTCAAGGGCTCGTCGGCGGTCTGGACGGTCGGAGTCAATTCGGTCGGCAACATCATCACCGGCACGTTGACACAGGTGCGCGTGCTCGCCACCACCGCGGCGACCACCACGACCGACGGCGCGCTGCGCAGTGACGGCGGGATCAGCGCCGCCGGCGGCATCGTCTCCGGCGGGGCGCACAGCATCGGCGCGAACGGCGGCACCGGCGGCTCGGTCAAGCTGTTCGGCGCCACCTCGGGCGACGCCACGGTCAAGGTCGCGGCTGCTGCGGGTACGGCGACGAGCTTCCAGCTTCCCACCGGCAACGGCTCGTCCGGTCAGCTGCTTTCGACCGACGGCTCCGGCAACACCTCCTGGATCACCGCGACCGGCACCGGCTCGGTGACCTCCATTACGCAGGGAAGCGGCCTCAGTTTCTCGGTGAATCCCTGCTCCGCCACCTGCACCATCAGCCAGGGCTCCGGCAATCGCGTCCTGCTCGCCACCCTGACGGGCTCCGGTGGAGCGACGCTGGTCGATACCACCAGCCTCACGTCCACATACAAGCGCTACGAGATCGTCCTGCAGAACGTGGTGCCATCGACGCAGGCGAGCCTGATGCTGCGGGTCTCGACGGATGGCGGCGCCACCTACAAGAGCACAGGCTATCTCAATGCGTCGACCGGCTTATCGTCCGGCAATGCCACGATCACGGATGTGTCTACGACCTACATCGGCCTGAACTCCAATGCTAATCAACCGACTGCGACCAGCAGCCAAGGCGTCAGCGGGTCGATCTATCTAAACGATCCGTCCAGTACGACGACGGTCATGATGGTGACTGGGCAGGTCGGCTACGTCGTCACGTCTGCGCTGATGTCTCTCAATATCGCGGGTCAATGGGCGACGAGCGGCTCGGCGATCAACGCCATTCAGTTCTCGTTCTCCAGCGGGAACATCAATAGTGGTACGATCAAGATCTTCGGAATCGTCAACTAGAGGAACATCATGCGCCTCGCCTCCCTGATCGCTCTCACGCTGCTCGCGCTCGCCGCGCCGGCGCATGCCATCGACTTCACCGTCGTGCTGCAGGACCTCGACGGCCAGCCGATGCAGAACGGCGGCAAGGCGATGACCCTCGGCGATACGGTGGCGCATGCCCTCCTCTCGCCCTACGCCGGCGAGGAGAGCATCGCGGGCGAGGAGAAGATCCGGCGCTTCGAGCTCGCCCGCAAGCTGCGCGGTGCCGTCGACCCGGCCCTGACCGCCGAGGACGTTGCGCTGATCAAGAAGCTCGTCGCCAAGGCGTTCGCGCCGCTGGTGGTGGGGCGGGTGTGGGAGATCGTCGACCCGGCGAGCGTCAAGGCGAGGTGAGGCGCGGCCGATTCCCCACGGACCGCAAATCAGCTAGAGGTGAGGCCATGCTGCGATTCGCGTTCGCCACCATAGTGCTCGCGCTGGCGGCGCTGGCGCTCCCGGCGCTCGCCCGCGACGACGGTCGCTGGGCGCAGGCCGATCCGTCGATCCGCGAGTGGATCCGCGGCCTGCACGACAAGCAAGGCGTCAACTGCTGCGACGATGCCGACGGCGAGGAGGTCGAGGGCTGGGCCTTCGGTCCCGAGGGCTATCGCGTCAAGGTCAAGGGCGAATGGCTCGACGTGCCGCCGGCGGCCGTGATCGACGGCCCCAACCGGCTCGGCTACGCGCGCGCCTGGCTCTACCACGAGAACGGCCACCCGAAGGTGCGCTGCTTCCTGGCCGGCGCCGGCGGCTGACTTGCGCTACGCGGGACAGAACGCCGTCACCGACCGATCGTCGCCCACCGCCTGCGTCGCCACCTCGCTGCCGCGCGGTCTCTACGATCGGCTGAACGAGGCGGCGGAACGGCGCGGCATGTCGAAGGGCGAGCTCGTGCGCGAGCTGATCGTCGCCTACCTGGCGCCGCGCGAGCGCTGATCAAAACCGCTTCGTGCGAGGTGACCATGTCGCAGTGGCCGCGCCAGGATCCGGCGATGCTCAACCGCTTCTACGGCTGTCCGGACGCCGGCAGCAACGGCGAGCCGGATCCGGCCTGGGAGGCGAGGGAGCTGACGCGACTCGCCCCGCCCTATCCGATGGTGCTGGCGTGGGACACCTCGACGGCCGTGCGGGCGATCCGCGTGCACCGATTGTGCGCGCCCGCGCTCGAGCGCGCGCTCGCCGCGATCGCCGCGTACTACGGCACACGAGAGCAGCTCGTGCGCGCCCGCATGCACCTCTACGGCGGCTGCTACAATTTCCGCCTGATGCGCGGCTCCACGCGTCTCTCCACCCACAGCTGGGGCTGCGCGATCGATCTCGACCCCGATCGTAATCCGCTCGGCCGGCGCTGGGATCCCGATGCCGGCATGATGCCGCGTGCCGTCGTGGACATTTTCCGCGGCGAAGGCGCGACCTGGGGCGGCACCTGGCGCCGTCCCGACGCCATGCACTACCAGTTCGCCGACGTCTGATGCTCCTGGCCGGCATCGTGCTCCTGGTGGTGGGGATCCTCATCACCGGGCTGACGACGCGCGCCACCATGCCCGGCCTCGCGCTGATCATCTTCGGCGCAATGCTCATTCTGCTGGCGATGATCGGCGACGCGCCGATCGCCTACGCCGCACTCATCGTCACCGCTGACTGGTAGAGGAGGAGCGATCCATGCGGACCGCAATCGTGTGCGCCGAGCACGGCGCCAACCTGCGGCAAGCGCCGCAAGGCGAGATCATGGCCGCGCTGCCGAGAGGTACGTACCTCGAGATCCTGCGCGGGCCGATCACGCTTGACGGCTACGCCTGGCTCGAGGTGCGCCCGCTCGGGGGCGACTGCGCAGGCTACGTCGGCGCCGAGCTCGTCGATGTGAGGCCGCCGGCTGCGCCCGATTGCCCGACAGAGCCCGATGGCCGCCCGCATCTGCCAGAGGTGCCGCCGGCGTCCGTGCCCTGGGGCCCGATCGCCGCGATCGCGGTGGGCCTGGCGCTGATCGCAGCCGCCTGGCTGCTCTAGACCCGCGCCCGGCCGGGATCGCCGGGCAACCAGCAGGAGTGTGTCATGCAGTTCGTGCGTTCCCTCGCCGCCCGCTTCACCGAGCCGTCGTCCTGGTCGGCCGTGACCATGGGCCTGGCCGCAGTCGGCCTCAACCTGCCGAACGGCGCGGCACAATACGTCGCTTTCATCGGCGCCGGCCTCGCCGGGCTGCTCACGGTGATCATCCCGGAGGGCAAGTGACCGCGCAGTTCTGGGCAGCGCTCATCGGCGCGCTGCCACAGATCCTCAAGCTCCTGGCCGCGCTCGCCGCCAATGCGGCTGCGGCCAGGGCGCGCGGGGAGGGCTACGACCAGGCCGTGAAGGATGGCTTGGTCTCGGCCGCCGCCGGCCTCGAGGCGGCGATCGCCGCCGGCAACGAGGCCGCGGGGCGTCACCATGCGGATCCCACGGACGCCGCGTTCGACCCTGAGTTCCGGAGGGACTGATGCGCCGGATATGCATTTTTATGCATCGGTCGAGCATCTTTGTGCTCCTCGCGCTCGCCGGCTGCGCCACCCCCGGCGACCGCCCGCCGGCCGCGACCCGAGCCGCCACCGCGGCGCCGATCGCGGCCGCCACCTTCTGCGAGGTGATGGCCGCGCAAGGCGGCGCGGTGCGCTGGTCGCGCCAGGATACCCGCGAGACCAAGGAGCGGGTGGACCGCCTCAACGCGGTCTGGAAGCGCTGCCCGCAATATCAACCGCCAGTGCGATTGGAATGATGCGATGAGCGAGCAGCTGCTGCACGAGATCTATCGCGCCGTCGGCCGCATCGAGGGCGACATCGCCTCGATCAGGGCCGGCATGGATCGCGGCAGCGAGCGCATGGACAAGGCCGATCGCCGCATCGCCAAGGTCGAGAACCGCCAGCATTGGTACTCGGGCGTCGCCGCCGCGATCGGTGCGCTGCTCGGCGTCGGCGGCTCGCACTTCCCTAAGCTCTGAAAGCGTTCTGAGCAGCCTCGCACCCGAGGCTCCCTGCCGGCGCGGCTTCCCGCCCCTCAGCCGCGCCCACTCGCCCGCCGTCGGTCCCGCCCGGGGCCGGCGGCGGGCTTTTTTGCGTTTGTGGATCAGCCCGCCGCGAGCTTCTCGCGCAGGGCAAAGCCCATCAGCGGCCAGAGCTGCCGGATGCAGTCCTCGTAGGCGAGCTTGCGCCCGAGATCGGCATTGAAATTGGCCGGCGACGCCGGCGCCGATTTGCCGATGACGGTGAAGCCGTTGCGCATGACGACGATGCAGATCGACAGGATGTCGAGCGAAGGGTGTACCGGCACGTCGGGCCCGATCGCCTTGGCGGCCGTGGTGTCGTAGCGCGCCGCGATCGCGGCCTCGATGTCGGCGAGCGTGACGCGCGGTGCGACCGCATGCGCGGCCGCCTCGGCGTCAGACTGCTGCAGGCTGCTCATGCGTCGGCTCCGAGCTTGGCCTCGAGCGCCTCGGCCTTCGCCGCCTGGCCCTTCTGGTAGGGCATCCACTCGCAGTAGGGCGAGGGGCCGGCGGTGTAGGGGCTGCCGCCCTGCACGACCGGCACCGAGGTGCGAGCGTGCCGGACGCCGGCATGGTCGATCACCAGGAGATTGACCAGGTTGTCGTTCCAGACGTAGCAGACGTGCGCCACCATCGGCTGCGCGGCGTCGTGCTGCACCAGTGCTCCGAGCTGCTCGCCCGGGCGGTACCACATCACGCGGCCGACGGTCGGGGTGATCATGTTGTGCTCCTCAGCGGTTACAGCCGCACCGTGACCGATGCCTTCGCGGCTCGTTTGACGTTGGTGACGATCTCGACCAGGCCGGCGTCGATGTGCCGCTTCTGCTGCGCCGCGGTCAGCGCGAGATACGACGCGACGACGAGCTGCGGGCTGGTGCCCGTGATCTCGGCCTCGCGGCCGGCCTTGACCTGGACGGTCCCGAGACCGGGGATCTCCTCCGCGAAGCCTTCGCCGGTCTCGTCGGAGAGCGCGCGCAGCGCATCCTTGTACTCGTCGATTTTCAGGAGGTCGGGCGCGATGCGCCGCTCGATCTCGAGCAGCAGCTCGCACAGCTTGCGACGGCCCTGGGCCATTGGCGCTCGTGCGCCGTCCGGGCCCTCCCATCGGCGCCGGCGGACGGGCGAGAGAATTGCAGGGGAGGGTTAAGAGATTGTCTCGGGGCTTAGGGTTTGACCTTGGGCCAACCGTCGCCTTTTCCCGCCCCGGCCAGCAGCCCGAACGGCCCCTCGCGCTCGACCCGGTCGGCGAGCGCACGGAGCTCCGCCGCGATCGTCTCGCGGCTCAGTCCACCATTTGTGGCGGTGGCCGCGAGCATGGCCAGGTCGAGGCGGTAACGCTCGAGCTTGTCGGTGGTCACCGGTGCCAGTCCTCCTCGGTCTCGCGGCGCACCGCCGGCGAGCGCGGGTTCTTCATCTTGAGCCATTCGCTGCTGCGGCCGGTCGACAAATACCGCCGGCAGGCGGGTCCGTATGTCAAGTGTAACGTCGCTCGAGAGATAGCGCGCTCAGCCGCGGAGTCCAGGGCCTCAATACGCGAGCCGCTGCTTGATCAGCCGCTCGTGATCGGCGAGCCAGGCGAGCGTGTCGCGCGCCGCCACGAGCCGCGCTACCTGGAAGTCGGCGACCGCCTGGCGCAGCTCGCCCTTGGCGACCAGGCGCTGATAGACGCGGCTGCGCTGCGCGAGCTCGCGGTCGACCTCCTCGATCTGCTGGCGCAGCGAGACTTTCATCGTGCTCTCCTCCGGTTCGGGTGGCGGCGGCTCGCCGCGCAGCACCGCCAGCGCCGCGGCCTGGCTCGGCTGTGGCCGGCCGTCGACGAGCCAGGTGCGCGTGGTGCCGGCGTTGCGGCCCGAGCGGTCGGTCTGCTCGAGCATCTTCAACCGCGGCTCGTCCTCGGCCTCGTACATCCAGCCGTAGCCGCCCTGCAGCTTGAGATGCGCGATCGCGCGCAGGAGCATGTCAACTCTACATCAAGCCGCTCGCTTGGTGACAGCGTGCGGCCAGCGCCAAAACCCTTGCGCGCCCTTCGCCGGTATCGGCGCGTCGAACGGCTCGATCGAGCGCACCGGCCAGGCCGAGTTGAAATCGCCGCGGTCGCTGTCTTGCGGCAGACCGCGCTCGTCGCGCCCGCGGAAGATCTCGCCGGCGTTGCGCGGCTTGCCGAGCGCGACGGTGCCGAGGCCGGCGGCGAGCGGCAGGCCCTGATACTTCCGGGCCTGGCGCAGTCGCAACAGCAGCTCGCGTGCCCGGTCGGCAATTAGCCCGGTCGCGTCCTCGGTGCTCTCGAGGCGCGCCAACAGATCCTCGACCTCGGCGGGCTTGATCCGCCGCGCGCCGGCATGGATCACGACGCGCTCGCCGACCTCGGGTCGCAGCGGCCGATACGCGAGATAGCTGCGCGAGCGGAACTCGTACGGCTTGGCGCCGACCATGATCAGCGAGGCCCACGGCTGCCAGACGGTGAGGGCGAGCATGTCAGCGATCCTTGCGGGCGGTCGTGATCAGACGCTCTGCCAGATCCTCATCACCGCCCGGGATGTACGGCTCGAAATCGCCGCGGGTGATCGCGCGCGCAACCTGGCTCTCGATCATGAACTTGATCGTCGCCTTCTCGTCGGGCTCGAGCGGGCGGTTGCCCTTGCTCCACTCGGCCGCGCGCTCGATGCGATCGGAGAGATCGTCGAAGTCGTCGATCACCATCCAGCCGGAGACGATGTCGCGGAAGCCGTCTCTCACAGCCAGCACTCCACGATCGCCGGATCGTCGGCCGGCAGCCGCGGGATGCAGACTAGCCCCGGCGGCAGCAGCTCGCGCACCTCGGCGAGCGTCTCGCCGATGTACATCTCGGCGGTGGCCATCACCTCGCCGTCCCGTGCTGTCCACCGCCGCGCGACGAAGTGCTGCGGGTAATCCAGGGGATGATCGTAGATCGTCCAGCCCTCAAGCATCGCTGCGCCCCGTGATCGTGCGGTGCTCGATGCGCCCGGTGAACTCGACCAGCACGATGGTCATGCCGGTGGCGGCGGCAATCTGCTCGGCGATCGGTGTGAGGCTCGCGAGCCTTTCCTCGTCGGCGGCGATCAGCGGCACCAGCGGCAGACCGCCCATGGGCCCGGCGCAGACACCCTCGTTGCCGGCTGCGTCCTTGCTCAGATAGGCGAACATGCGATGGATCCGCCGCAGGGTGTTGGGTGGCGCGACGACGAAGTCGGTCATGTGGCTAGCTCCATCGCCATGTGAGGAAACAGTGGCGTGCCGCGGCCGGCGCGCTCCTGCTCGAGCGCGGCGACGCAAGCGGGATTGAGCCACAACACCTCAGTGCGCGGCCGCGCACCATCCGCCAGCGCGATCGTCTCGACGCGATCCCAGTGCTTCAGCCGGCTGTCGTACAACTCGGACGGATAGCCGGACAGCACGACCATGCCCTTGAGGCGCTTCAGTGCCGCGAGCAGTCGAACATGATCTTGCCGGTTGAGCTCGTGCGTGTAGCCGTGCGTCTTGCGCGATCGCCCGGTGAGGCTCGAGCGGGTCTCCGGCAGATAGGGCGGGTCGACGTAGAACAGCGTGCGGGCGCTGTCGTACCGCCCGATGACCTGCAGCGCAGGCCGCTGCTCGATCAACACGGTGGAGAGGCGCCGCACGAAAGTCGGCACGGCATCTGCGTACGTCGCCCACGCCTGCGATGGGAAGGCGCGTTCGTCCGACATCTTGGCGCGGAAGCCCGTCCGGCAGGAGCGCGTGTTGCTGTCGCTGCCGAAACCCATGAAGCCGCGGACGATCGTGCGGTGCGCGGCGTCGATGTCGTCGGCCGCAGGCTGGTAGGACCACTCGAACTCCGCGCGCGCGAACAACGTCAGCCGCAAACGCCGCTCCAGCTCCGCGGCCTTTGCGGGATCCCGCAAGACGCGGAACACGTTCACGACCATGCCGTCGAGGTCGTTGTAGACCTCCGCCGGCAGCGTGGGCTTCTGCAGCAGCACGCTCGCGGCGCCCGCGAACGGCTCCACGTAGACGAGGTGCCGCGGGAAATGGCGCATG
This sequence comes from Gammaproteobacteria bacterium, assembly GCA_020846815.1. The sequence continues at coordinate 51,124 of JADLDF010000270.1, forward strand.
ATCCAAGGCGCCAGGCGGAACTTTCCCCCGTGCCATCGCAGCACCGGGCGAACGACCTCGGCCCTCATCGCGTCGCCCTCGCGCGCTCATCGATGACGAAACGGGTGGGTGCATCCGGGAGCACCAGCGGCAGGAGCCGCGCCGGCCCATCGCCCCGGAAGATCTGGCGCGTGGCACTGAGCCTGCGGCCAGCGGCGTCCTGGGCCGCGAACGCCACTACCTCCATGCGGTCGGGGCGCTCCTTCGGCGGCGTGACACCGGGTGGGGCATCGGTGCGCTCGTAGCTCGCGCACCAAGCCTCGCTGAAGAAGCACCAGCGCTGCGCGCCCTGTCGTTTCAGCATGAGCGGATAGCCGATGCGGAAGAGACGCTCCTCGGCCGGATTGCTCATGGGGCAGGCGGCGACCGTGACCTTGCCGTCGGCATCGACCGAGACGATGTGCGCCATCATCTGATTGTCGGGATCGAACAGCGACTCGGCATAGGCGGACTCCTGGTCGAGGAGTGTCCGTAACGGATCCTCGCTCATGCCGCCGCTCCCTTCAGCGCCTCGTCGCGGGCGGCGTTGATCTCCGCCATGCGGGCCGTGCTGCCGCCGCGGTCGGGATGATGGACGGCGGCAAGCTGCCGCCAGGCTGCCTCGATCATGACGGCGCTCGCGCCCGGCGAGAGCCCGAGGATTTCCCAACAGCTTTTGGGGGAAGGGAGTGCGGTGAAGCCGGCGAAGGCGCGGTCCATCATCGTGCCGCCGCCGTGCCGCTCGAGCTGGCGCATGGCCTCGATTGCCATGCCGATCGAGCGCAGGTTGCCCTCGATCGAGCGGTAGCGGTCGCTCGCCATCACCAGCGCGCGGCCCTTGAGGGTGAAGTAGACGGCGACGCCTTTGTCGTCGATTCGGCCCTGGTCGCTGTAGGGCAGGCCGTCCTGGCGCAGCCGCATGTTCGAGGAGATGACGACGCCCTTGGCGCCGAGGCGCCGCAGCTCGGCGAGCAGCTCGTCGCGCACCCGGCCGATCGTGAGGCCATAGGTGCGGCCACGGAACTTGTCGTCGCTTTGCTGCCGGTCCCAACGGGTGCGCGGCCACCCGTCGGGCCAGGCGAGTGGGTAGGCGGTGGTCATCGGCGACCCCCGTCGCGATTCAACTTTCGCCCCCGGGGAGTTGAATCGCAGGGGTTTAGCGCACGCTTTTGACCGCCCAAGAGTCGAATCGCGCGTTGATTCCGCTCGTTTCCGGACGGCCTGTCACGCCGAAGGTCGCGGGTTCGAGCCCCGTCGCTCCCGCCA
>JADLDF010000271.1 GCA_020846815.1 Gammaproteobacteria bacterium
GCTGCGGCCCGTCGGGTTCTGCAACGTCAACGAGCTGTTCGAGCTCAATACGGGCCAGGCGCTGGCGCTGGAAGTGATCCGCGGCCCGGGCACGGCGCTGTACGGCGCGAACGCCGTGCACGCGATCGTCAACGTCGTCAGCCCGTCGGTCGCGAGCCTCGGACCGGGCCGGATCGCGCTCGAAACGGGCTCGCACGGCTTCCGGCGCCTGCAGTTCGGCGGCTCGCACAGCGGCAGCGTCGCCGGGCCAGGCTTCGGCGCCTGGGGCAGCTTCACGCGCGAGGACGGCCATCGCGCCGATGCGCCGGTCGACGACGGCAAGCTGAACCTGCTGTACCAACAGCGCTGGCGCGACGGTGAGCTGCGCCTGCGCTTCGCCGGCACGGTGTTGAACCAGGAAACCGCGGGCTTCGTGCGCGGGCTCGACGCCTACCGCGACCCGCAGCTCTCGCGCAGCAATCCGAACCCGGAGGCCTTCCGCGACGCCTGGAGCACGCGTGCCTCGGCGAGCTGGAGCGCCGATGCGGACTGCACGCGCTGCACCACCGACCTGCGGCTGATGCTGCGCCGCTCCGGCATGCAGTTCCTGCAGCATTTCCTGCTCGGCAAGCCGCTCGAGCGCAACGGCCAGGACAGCTTCGCGTTCAGTGCCCTGCTGGCGCGTCCCTGGGGCGACGGCGACACCCTCCTGTGGCGCGCAGGGCTGGATCTCGAGCTGGCCGATACCTGGCTCGTGGAGACACAGGCGGGGGCCACGCTCGAAGGCAGCGCCGCGGCCCGTGCGATCCGGCCCGCCGGCCGCCACTATGATTACCAGGTCGACTCGGCGACCGCTGCCGTGTTCGCGAGCGTCGACTGGGCCCTCGCGTCGCGGCTCGCGGCCACGGCCTCGCTGCGCGCCGATCTCACACGCTACGACTACGACAACCGCATGCGGGACGGCAACGCCGCCGAGGACGGCACGCTCTGCAGTTTCGGCGGCTGCCTCTACGCCCGCCCGGCCGACCGCCGCGACGAATTCGCGAACCTGACGCCACGCCTCGCCCTGACCTGGTCGGCTTCCGCCGACGACCGGCTGTACCTCGCCGCAGCACGCGGCTTCCGCCCGCCCGAAGCCACCGAGCTCTACCGGCTGCAACGCCAGCAGCAGGTCGCGGAGCTCGACTCGGAACGGCTCGCCAGCATCGAGCTGGGCTGGCGCCACGAGACGCCGCGGCAGGGCTGGTCGCTGGCGGCCTATGCGATGACCAAGTCGAACGTGATCCTGCGCGACGCCGATGCGTTCAACGTCGGCAACGGCCGTACGACGCACCGCGGGATCGAGTACGAGTACCGGTTGCGGCTGGCACCGGACTGGCAGTTCTCGGCCGCCGGCACCCTCGCCCGCCATCGCTACGACTTCTCGCGCAGAATCGAGGGCGGCGAGACGATCACGCGCGGACGCGACGTCGACACCGCACCGCGCCGCCTGCATCGTGCCGCGCTCGGCTGGCGCTTCGCAGAGCGCTGGGACGGCGAGCTCGAGCTGCAGCACGTCGGCCCCTACTACGCGGATGCGGCCAACCTGGCGCGATATCCGGGGCACACGCTCGCGAACCTGCGCGTCGCCTGGTCGCCGCTGCCGGAACTGCGCGCGACGCTGCGGGTGACCAACCTCGCCGACCGCGCCTACGCTGACCGCGCCGATTTCGCCCAGGGCGACTGGCGCTACTTTCCGGGACGCGAGCGCAGCGCATTCCTCGAAATCGAGTATTCGCGGCGCGGCGACTGAACGCGACCCGGCCGGCGCGCGACATTCGGCGCAGGCGCTGCTAGGCTCCCTGCCGTGACCGCCGCACCGCGCCCGAGAGCCCGATGAATGCGAGCCTGAAGGAAGCAGGCGGCGCGCGGGCTGTCGCCCTCCCCGACGGTTCGCTCGCGGGCCTGGCGCTCGCGCACTGGCCCGGCGAGGTGGCGCTGCTGCGCACCGATCTGCGGGTCGAATGGATCAACGAGCGCTTCGCGGCGCGCATCGGCCTCGAGCCCGCCGAGTGCATCGGGCTCGAATGGCTGGCGCTGCATCCGACCGCGGCCGTGCACGCCGCCGAGTACCAACGGGCCGTGCGCGGCGCGGGTCTGGAGCTGCCGGCGTTCCCGGCGCAGGGCCCGGACCGTCTCGGCTTCTACTGCACCACGCTGCAGCCGCTGCAGCGCGACGGCCAGATCGTCGGCGTGCTGGTGATCGAACGCGAAGTCTCCGCGGACGCCGACGGCCCGCCGGCCGCGGCCCACGACGTCACGGTGCGCAGGCTGACCGCGGCGGAGCGCGACAGTGCGCTCGAGAGCGAACGCCGCCGCATCGAGGATGCGCTCGCCCATTCGCGCGAGCAGTTCCGCCGGGCGCTGGAATGCGCGCAGATCGGGTTCTACGAGTGGGACGTCGTCGCCGACACGCTGACCGGGCTCGACGACTGGTGCGCGAGCCGTGGCGTTCCACCGGAGCGGGGGCGGCCTGGGCACGACTTGCGCTGGGAGACCCTGGTGCATCCCGACGACATCGAGGCCTTGCGGCTCAGTCTCACCGACCATCTGCGCGGCGAGTCCGAGTTCGCCGAGGTCGAATACCGGATGCGCACCGACGACGGCCGCTGGATCTGGGTATTCGATCGCTCGCAGATCAGCCAGCGCCTGCCCGACGGCCGGCCGCAGCGCATAGCCGGCGTGTGCATGCAGATCGACCGCCGGCGGCGCGCCGAGCTCGCACTGCGCGAGACCGAGCTACGGCTCGCCGCGGCCGTCTGGGGCGCGGGAATCGGCATGTGGGAGATGGACATGACCGGTGCCGGCGCGCGCTGGTTCAGCGACTGGTGCGAGACCGAGGACCTGCACGCCTGCGAAGGTCCCGACCACGTCGCGAACTGGGACGCGCACATCCATTCGGACGACCTGCCGCGCGCCGCCGCGCTGTTCTCGGACCTGACCGAGGGTCGCGGCGACGTCTACGAAAGCGAGTACCGGATCCGCACGCGCTCGGGACGCTGGGTCTGGATCTTCGAGCGCGGCCGCGCCACCGAGCGCGGTGCGGACGGGCGGCCGCGCCGCATCGTCGGCATCTGCATGAACATCCAGGCACGCAAGGAAGCCGAGCATGCGCTGCGCGAGTCGCAGCTGCGCCTGCGGGCGATCGCCGAGAATTCCACCGACTGGCTGCTGCTGGTCGATGCGCGGCAGCAGATCGTGTTCGCCAACCGCCCGGTGCTCGGCATCCCGCCGGAGCAGCTCGCCGGCCGGCCACTCGGCGACTTCTCGCCGCCGCACGACCGCGAGGCCACGCGGCGCTTCATCGCCGGCGTGCTCGCCGGCGACGACCCGCAGCCGCAGCGCGAGCAGGTGATCGGCGACCTCGCAGAGGGCCCGCGCGTAATGCTGATGCGCGCCCGGCCGGTGCACGGTGGCGAGGCGATCGTCGGCGTCGTGCTGACCATCACCGAGATCACCCGCCAGCGCCGCGACGAGCGGATGCTGCGACTGCAGGCGCGGATCCTCGAGACGATGCGCGAGGGCGTGGTGCTGGTCGATGCGCACAACGGGATCCGTCTGACCAACCCGGCGTTCGACGAGCTGTTCGGCTACGCTCCGGACGAGCTCGGCGGGCGCTCGATCGAGGAGCTCTTCAGGATCGGTGATGCCGCACCGCGCGGCAAGGAGCGCCGGCTGCGCGCGCAGCTCGCCGACGCGCCGGTGGAGCTCGAATGCCTGCGACGCGACGGCAGCAGCTTCACGGCCGGCTGCGTGGTCACGCCGCTGGTCATCGACGGCGCCGACCACTGGCTCGCGGTCATCAACGACGTGTCGGAGCGCAAGCTGCTCGAGCGCCAGATCCTCGAGGTCAGCAA
>JADLDF010000272.1 GCA_020846815.1 Gammaproteobacteria bacterium
CGGGCTTGGTCTGGGTCGCGATGTTGGCCGCCTTCGGCAGGTTCACCTTGACCGTCTTGGTGATCACGGGAATCGTGATCAGGAAGATGATCAGCAGCACGAGCATCACGTCGACGAGCGGCGTCGTATTGATGGTCGACATCGGTTCGTCTTCAGCTTGCTTGGGACCGCTCATGGCCATTTCGGCAATTCCTCTTCACTGCTCCGAGAGCTACTCCGAGGAGCCCGGCGGGCCGCCGCGTGGCAGACCCGCCGTCTCACCACCGTATGTCAGTCGAGTCTTACTTCTTCGCCGCCACCGGGGCTGCCGCGGGGGCCGCGACCGGAGCCGCGACGCGCGCGCCGCTCACGAGGAACGCGTGCAGGTCGGCGACGAAATTGTTCAGACTCTCCTGGATGCCCTTGTTGCGGCGGATCAACCAGTTGTAGCCCATGACCGCCGGCACCGCGACCGCGAGGCCGATGGCCGTCATGATCAGCGCCTCGCCGACGGGGCCCGCGACCTTGTCGATCGAGGCCTGGCCGGAGACGCCGATCGCGACCAGCGCGTGGTAGATGCCCCACACCGTGCCGAACAGGCCCACGAAGGGCGCGGTCGAGCCGACGGTCGCGAGGAACGCGAGACCGGACTGCAGGTTGCTGTTGACCGACTCGGCCGAGCGCTGCAGCGACATGGTCACCCACTCGTGGAAGTCGATGCGATCGGTCAGCCGGCCCTCGTGATGCGAGGTCGCACGGACACCGTCCTCGGCGATCGCGCGGAAGGTGTCGCCCTTGGGCAGGCGGTCGATGGCGTCCTTGATCGAGTTCGCCGTCCAGAACTTCTGCTCGGCGAGCTTCGCCGACTGCTGCAGCTTACGCTGGTCCCAGATCTTCAGCAGGATGATGTACCAAGAGAAGAGGGACATCAGGACGAGGATGATCAGCGTGCCTTTGGCAACGAAATCGCCCTGCGACCAGAGCGCCTGCAGGCCATACGGGTTATCGACTACGGTGGTTGCGTTTTCCATGGGTTCCTCTGCTTGAAACGAGGGCGGCACCGCGCGGAGCCGCCCTGAACTTGGGACATCAATCCGTCAGCTTGAAGCGGACGTTGAACTGCGAGCACATCTCGACGGCTTTGCCGTCCTCGGTGCCGGCCGACCAGCGGGCGCGCTTGGCCCATTTGATGGCGGCCTCGTCGAGCGACGAGTTGCCGGAGCTCTTGGAGACGGTCGGGTCACCGGAGGTGCGCCCGTCGGGCGAGACGCAGGCGCGGACCGTGGTGACGCCCTCGATTTCCGCGCGGCGCGCCGACGGCGGATAAAAATCGTCGGTCGGCGGCGAGCGGCGCACGTCGAGCTTTGGCGCGACGCGGTTCACCGGGGCCGGCGGCGGCGGCGGCGGCGGCGCCACGGGAACCGGGCGGTCCGTGACGTCGCTGATCGCGGTCGTGGTGGCGGTGTCCATCGGGATGTCGATCGACACCTCCGGCGGCGGCACCTCGACCGGCGGCCGCTCCATCTGCGGCGGCGGCGGCGGCGGCGGCGTATCTTCCTGCTGCACCTCCTCGATGAGGTCGGTCACCAGCGGCGCGGCGACGACCTCAACGACCTTGCGGGCCAGGCCGGTCACCAGCCCGTAGAGCAGCAGCAGGTGGAAGGCGATGATGACGACGAGCACCGTGGCCCGGCGCGAGTTGTTGTGTTGTACGTAGGCGGCCATGTTGTCTCGTGGTCGCTAGATCCAGGTTGTCCGGGCGATTGAGCGTACGGGGCGCCGCAAACTAACCGGCTTCCGTATCACGCGCAACCTTCACTTCGTATCGCCCGATGAGACGATCACGAAGACCTTAGTGTAGTTAACGAATGACTTCCCGTAGCGGGTCGACCCGACGCCGGGTCGACAGTTAGTGTTTCGAACGTTCCCCTGACGTCTCTCTGCTTCTGTTGCAGCGCGTTGCCGCTGCTCCGCGCGCCTGCCGCCGCGCGCATTCCCCGTCCGCGCGCGACGCTTCGAACTGTAACCGCATGGCGAGGCAGTGACAACCTGGGTAGATGATCGAACATATGGCCTGCAGGTCCGGGGGGGTCAGTCCGTCACCGCGCCGTCGGATGCGCTGCTGACGACACGCGCGTATTTCGCGAGTACGCCGCGGGTCGCATAGGGCTTCGGCGCTCGCCAGGCCTTGCGCCGCCGCGCGAGCTCTGCCGCGGGCACGTCGAGCTCGAGCGTGCGACGTACCGCGTCGATGGTGATCGGGTCGCCGTTGCGCAGCAGCGCGATCGGGCCGCCGACCGCGGCTTCGGGCGCGACGTGCCCGACGACGAAACCATGGCTGCCGCCGGAGAAACGGCCATCGGTGAGCAGGGCCACCTGGTCGCCGAGGCCGCGGCCCATGATCGCGCCGGTGGGGCTCAGCATCTCGCGCATGCCCGGGCCGCCGCGCGGCCCTTCGTAGCGGATCACGACGACGTCGCCCGCCTTGACCTTGCCGGCGAGGATGGCGGCAGTCGCCTTCTCCTCTCCGTCGAAGACGCGGGCCCGACCCGCGAAGCGCAGACCTTCCTTGCCGGAAATCTTCGCCACGGCGCCTTCGGGTGCAAGATTCCCATAAAGTACAACGAGATGACTGTCCTTTTTGATGGGATTCTCGAAGGAACGGACGATATCCTGGCCGGGCGGATAATCGCTTACCCCGGCCAGGTTTTCGGCCAGCGTGCGGCCGGTGACGGTCAGGCATTCGCCATGCAGCAGCCCCCGCTCGAGCAGGCGTCGCATGAGCGGTTGGATGCCGCCGATCTCGATCAGTTCCGACATCGCATAGCGGCCGCTCGGGCGCAGGTCGGCGAGCACCGGGACACGCCGGCCGATGCGCGTGAAGTCGTCCAGGGAGAGCTTCACGCGCGCCGCCCGCGCGATCGCCAGCAGGTGCAGCACGGCATTGGTCGAGCCGCCGAGCGCGATGGTCACGGTGATGGCGTTCTCGAAGGCCTTGCGGCTGAGGATGTCGGAGGGCCGGATGCCCTGCTTCACCAGCTTCACGACGGCCTCGCCGGCGCGCCGGCAGTCGGTGCGCTTGGTGTCGC
>JADLDF010000273.1 GCA_020846815.1 Gammaproteobacteria bacterium
AGCGGTACCGCTGGATCGAGTCGGCGATGAGCTCGCCCATGCGTGCGAGGAACTCCGTGCTCATGCCCGGATGGAAGCGGTCGACGTCGCCGCTGCCGACCGCGAGCAGGCCGAGCGAACCCTTGTCGCCGAGCGGCACCAGCGCCACCGAGCCGACGGTCGCGGCCTCGTCGCCGAACAGGAAGTCGCGCTGGATGTCGCGCACCTGGCCGCAGCGGGGCTTGCCGCCGTTGAACAGGGTCTCGAAGCTCTTGAGCGCGGGCTCGTCCTGCGGCACGGCGCGCAGGAAGCGGTCCGGCACGCCTTCGACGCCGGCGGCGTCGAAGGCGGGCAGCACCAGGCGCGAATTCACGGCATCGAAGTCCACGCGCAGGCCGGTCTCGATCGCGTTGAGCGTCGCCTGCATCGAGGTGGCGCGCAGCAGGCGGCGCGAGAGCTGCTGGATCTTGTCGGCGAGCGCGTCGTTGGCGCGCGCGACGCGGATGAATTCCTGCAGGCGCTCGTCGCTCGCAGCCTGGCGCTCGCGCAGCACCTCGACCTGGCGCTCGACCAGCGAGATCGTGGTGCCGCCGCGCAGATGGGGCAGGCGCAGCTTCGCGAGCACCGCGAGGTTGCGCTCGAAGAACTCCGGATGCCGGTCGAGATACTCGGCGATGCCGGCTTCTTCGGCGGGAACGGCGGGAGCGAGGCTGGCGCCGCGGGCGGGTGTGGTCATGTGAGCTCGAGTCCTCGGATGAAATCGTTGACGGTCGTCGGTGCGTCGCGGGAGCCGACGCGGGTGGTTCAGAGCTCGACCTGGCCGTGGAACGCGACCTCGGCCGGGCCGGTCATCCAGACCGGCTCGCCGGGACCGGCCCAGCGGATGCGCAGCACGCCACCGGGCAGTGCGACCTCGACATCGCTCGCGAGTCTGCCAGCTTTGCGGCCGACTGCAACCGCCGCGCAGGCGCCCGTGCCGCAGGCGAGCGTCTCGCCGACGCCGCGCTCGTAGACGCGCAGCTTCGCGTGCCCGGGGTCGACCATCTGCAGGAAGCCGACATTGACGCTTTGCGGGAAGGCCGGATGGCGCTGCAGTGCCTCGCCGATCTCGGCGACCGGTGCGTCCGCGACGTCGTCGACGAACAGCACCGCATGCGGGTTGCCCATCGAGGCGATCGCGAACTCGACCTGACGGCCTCCGACCTCGAGCCGGTACAGCGGCAGGTCGCCGATGGCGGACGGGCGGGCATCCGGTGCGGACGGAACGAACGGCAGGTCGGCCGGATCGAAGCGCGGTGCACCCATGTCGACGGCGACCCGTCCGGGTCGCTCGAACCGCGCGTTGACCAGGCCGGCCGGACTGTCCAGCGCGAGGGTGCCGCGTTCGGCACGGCCCCGCAGGCGCAGCCACTCGGCGACGCAGCGCGCACCGTTGCCGCACTGCTCGACCTCGCCGCCGTCGGCGTTGAAGATGCGGTAGAAGACGTCGGTGCCGGGCCGGCGCGGCCGGAAGAGGACCAGCGCCTGGTCGAAGCCGATGCCGGTGTGGCGGTCGCTGAGGCGGCGCCACTGCGCGCGGCTCGGCAGAGCGCAGGGCAGGGCCGACTCCTCGAACACGATGAAATCGTTGCCGGCACCGTGCATCTTGGTGAAGGCGAGCGTGCCCATCGTCGTCTCCCGCTTCAGCGCAGCGCCGCCCGGTCGCGGAAGATGCAGCGGTCCATGATGACGCGGATGCCCGCGGCCTGCGCGCGCAGCGCGGCCGCCTCGTCGACGACACCGTCCTGCAGCCACAGCGCCGGCAGACGTAGGCGGATGCAGTCGTCGACGATGGCCGAAACGTGCTCGGGCCGCCGGAACACGTCGACGATGTCCACCTGCTCGCCGCTCGCGAGCACCTCGCCGACATGGTCGAGATCCGGCACGGCGCGCTCGCCGAGCACGGTCGCGGCGCCCGGGTTCACCGGGATCACGCGGTAACCGAAACGCTGCATCGCCGCGGCGACGCCGTAGCTCGGGCGCGAGGCGTCGGCGCTCAGGCCGACGACGGCGAGGGTGCGCGCGCCGCGCAGCAGCGATTCGATTTCGGCGGAGGAGGGGTTGCGGAATGTCACGAGGGGATCTCTTTTACATTGTACCCGACCCGCCACACTACTCCCGCGCCAGGCGGCGATCGGTGAGCCCGGTCCTGCAACACCGCAACAGATGCCTTGTGCCGAGGAGGCCATCCGTAGTTGCCGCAGGTCCCATGGCCTCTGAATGGTCACCGCGGCACCAATCGTGCTCGCTCCGACGGAACTCGATTCCTCGTTTCAATATTGAATCGCCGTCCTTGCTGCACGGGTGAAGAATCCGTCCTCGCTTCGGGCAGGCCATCGTCATTGGCACGCATGGGTGCTGCTCGCCCTTCTGTCCGGTTTGGGAGAATCACATTGAACCCAGCATCCCCGGCGACTCCGGTCGTACCTTCGTCCAGCGTTCGCGCCGCCATCCGCCAAGTCCTCGGCGCCACGGTCGCCCTGCTGCTGCTGTCGCCTGCGCAGGCCCAGGACTCGCCGGCGCCTGAAAGCGCCCAGGCGGAGGAAGCCACCGGCCTCGAGGAGATCGTGGTCACGGCCCGCAAGCGCGACGAAGCGCTGCTCGACACGCCGCTGTCGGTGCAGGCGTTCACGTCCAAGGACATCGAGTCCGCCGGCCTGCGCAACCTCGAGGACGTCGCCGCGCTGACCGCGGGCATGAACTTCCAGAAGCTCGGCAACTCGCAGTCGGGCCGCTACAACAGCGCGATACGCTTCCGCGGTCTCGAGCTGCTGGTGACGACCCCGACCAACCAGACCGGCTCGCTGTTCGTCGACGGCGTCTACATCCTCGGCGGCGCCGCCTCGCTGCAGTTCACCGACATCGAGCGCATCGAAGTGATCCGCGGCCCGCAGGCCGCCTATTTCGGTCGCGGCACCTTCGGCGGCGCGATCAACTACGTGACCGCCGATCCGGCGAGTGACTTCCGCGGACGCGTCGGCCTCGACTACAGCCCGAACTTCGGTTCCACGGGCGTCACGGCCAGCGTCGAGGGCCCGCTGCTGGGCGACACGCTGAGCGGACGCCTGTCGATCGCGTCGAACAAGCGCGGCGCGATGTTCA
>JADLDF010000274.1 GCA_020846815.1 Gammaproteobacteria bacterium
CCACCACTGATTCGATTCACCGCGAACGCCGAATGTCCTGAGATGCTCCCCGATGGCTTTAGCTGGAAGCCGTCCGCCTTGAGGAGAGTATTCAGTTTCTCAACGAGCTGCGTCTGCTCCTTTCCTCTTCGGGCATTCGGAGAGACGACCGCCTCAAGAAGCTTGAAGAACAGATGTCGGGAGCAGCTCAATGCGCCCACCACCTCGAGCAATTCAGCGTTGGTCCAGTCGTCGTCGTCGGTAGATATCGACAAGTGCCGACGATTTGCAACGTGGCCGCACCGGCAGGCAGCCGTTTGGACGATCCACATAGCCCCAGGCGTCCGGCTCTGGTGGCCTGGGCAGCGGCCCCGCGTAGCTGCCGCCACCGCGATGGTGCCGCGCCACCAGCTCGTGGCTCAGCGCCTCGTAGAGCCAGGTCGGCAGCGTGTTGACGTTGGCCGACAGCGCCGTGTTGTGCGCCTCCCGCAACGCCGCCGGCAAGGCATCGACGCGGTCGCGCAGGGCGCTGCGTTCTTCCGGCGTCATCCGCACGTAGTCCCAGGCCGCGGGCGCCGGGATGCCCTGCGGCGCCGCTTCGTCCGCGCGGGTAGGCAGGGCGTGGAGGCGGAGGGCAAGACATGCGCCGAACAGCGCCTTCGCTGCCGCCGCCATCAGCGCACGCAGACCTGTGGCGGCGTGCGCATCAGTGCCATCGTCCTTTCGAAGGCCGGATCGCGGCTGCGTTCAGCTCTTCGCCGGCGAGGCTGGCATAGAGCCCGAGTACCGATTCGCGCGACGCATCGTAGAAGATCACCGCGCGGGTCATGCCTGCGCGCATCCTGCCGTCACGGCCCACCCCTCCCCGGGGCAGCGCCACGGCATGGATCGACGTGACGAGATCGGGCCGGATGTGGCTGATCAGACCGCTCTCGCCGGGCGCCTTGACGTCGGTGAAGTCGTCCTTGCGCTGGTTGCCGAGCAGCGCCGGCACCGGCGCTTCGAACTTCATGATCCAGCCTTTCTGGTCCATGATGAAAAACGCGACCGGCCACTGGCTCAGCGAGTCCCAGACGGCCTTGAAATACGCACCGCCGACGCTCGCCGCCTGTTCGGCCGGCAGGTCCGAGGCGACGATCTCTTCCGGCAGCTTCATATGCCGGCGCGCGACCAGCGAGGGCGCGCTCGGCAGCTGCGCGTAGAAGGCACGCACAGCCTTCATCTCGGCCGCCGACGCGCAGGGCGGCTGAGGAGCGGCCGTCGCCGCGGACGTCAGGAGAATGGAAGAAATCATCGCCGGTCTGTCTCCGCTCGGTCCACATGCGACGTACACGTCGTTCTGGATAGCGAGTCCACATGCTCTCGCAGCCCGGCAGGCACTCGCCGGTGCTTCCGGACCGAACCGCAGCAGGTCGAAACCGGCTGGCAGACTCCCTGGCGCCCGCGCCGCCTGGGCGCGCCCGATCAGGCCGCGTGGTTCCGGTGCGAGTCCCGGCGGCGGCGCGATCGAACCAGCGGATCGCTTCTGCCCGGTCCTGCGGCACGCCGATGCCAAACTGGTAGGCACGACCGACACCGAACAAGCCCCGCGCATTGTTCTGCTTGGCGCTGCGCTGAAGCCAGCGAAACGACTCGGCCCAGTTCTCGGCGACACCGATGCCGTTCTCGTAGCAGTTGGCGAAGTTGTTCTGCGCGGGCGCGTCGCCCTGCTCCGCCGCGCGCCGGTACCACCGCGCCGCGAGCGCCGGATTGCGCGGCAGACCCTCGCCAAACTCGTATTGATAGCCGATCTGGCGCTGAGACAGCACGTGCCCGCGTTCCGCGGACGCCTGGAACAGGGCGGCGGCCTCCGCGAAGCGCTCCGCCTTGTACAGTTCGACGCCGCGCCGGAATTCCGTTGACGAAGCCGCGCCGCCGCCGGGACTCGCACCGGAACCACGCGGCCCATCTCCGCCGCCGGCGCGCGCCGAGGTTCGCGAGCGCCTGTCGAGCCGGCTCGCTGCCCATCGCTGCGGCGCGCTCGTGATATCCGCGTGCCCAGGCAACGTCGCGTGCCGTACCGATTCCGCTTTCGTAGGCGCGGCCGAGGTTCACGAGCCCGTCGTCGCTGCCCGCCTGCGCCGAACGCTGGTACCACTGGAACGCCTGAACCGGATCCCGGCCAGCGCCGATCCCCTGCTCGAGCATGTAGCCGAGCACCGCCTGCGCGCCGGCCTGTCTCTGGTTGGCTGCGCGCCGCAGCCATTCGAGCGCCTTCGCCGAGTCACGCTTGCGATTGATCGCGAACTGGTAACACAGGCCGAGGCAGTATGCCTCGTCGGCCGTACGCGGATGCTCGCCGATCTGGATGATGCTCGCGCGGCAGCGGTCGAAGTCCGCGTTCAGATCGGCGCTCGCCTGCCGGACGACGACGAGACCGAGCAGCAAGGCGAGCAAGGGAAGCGCCCTGGCACCAGTCGTGCGTCGTGAGCCGAGGATCGCGGTCATGGGCGCACCCTCCTAGCCAGGTTCAGTGATTCGGATAGAGCGAATTCCAGTCGACGCCGATCTGCGGACGGTAGTCCGGGCCGGCGACGCGTGGGTCGTTGCGGGCTGGCCAGGCATCGTCGGAGTCCGTGATCGAATTGCGACCGCGGCAAACAACAGGATCAGGCCGGGCAGCCCTTCGCGCCATGCACCGGCGGTCGGCCTGCCGCAAACTTTGCGGTTCGCTGCACCGATCCGTCGCCAAGAAGTCTGAGCCGCCCCCGGCATTCCGAACTCTCCCGTCCGCCCGCAGCGGCTCCCCTACACGGTCACTTCTCACCGCGCTTGAATTTGTCCTTCAACTTCTGCGTCAGGCCCTTGCCCACATCGACCGGCTTCTTGAGCAGCTCGACGGTCTTGCCTTTGAGATTTTCGCCTGGCGGCTCGCGGCCGAGCCGCCGAACGCAGTCGGCGTAGATCCCCGAGGGTGCGACGCCGCCGCGGAAGGTCAACATCGAGAGCATCGCCAACGGGTTGCGCTCGTCCTCCTTGCGGCACTCGCGCGTGTAGGCCTCGGCCTGCGATTCGTCGCTGCGTGCCATCGCGGTCGTCACCAGCAGCGGCAGGAACGGCGCGCCGTTGTCGAGGCGTTGGCGACCGTCTTCCAGCACCGTCGTCACCTTGCGGTACTCTTTTCGCTTCCACGGATAGGTGGCGCGCCAGATGAACGCCTGTGCCGGCGGTCGGCGCGCGCTCAGCCAGTCGATTACCCGCAGCTCGGCGGCACCGGAGTTGCCGCTCGCCTCGTACCAGGCGCCGAGCGCGAGGTTCAGGTGCGGCGAGCGGGGACGCCCGCCCGGCGCCGCGGGCAACAGCGCCGCGACCCGCTTCGCCGCGTCGGCGCGCCGCCCGGCATTGAGCGCCGCCAGCGTCTCGATCGCCGCGCGGTCTGCGGCCAGCACCGCACCGCCATCGCCGTTGCGCAATCGCGCGCGGAACCGCGGCGAGCGTTGTCGACGGTCGCGTGTCCCGCCGAGCTCCTGCCCATACTCCGCCAGCAGCTGCTGGCGGCGCTGCGGCGGGTCGTAGTTCGCGCTGAGCTGGGTCAGCCGCTTGAATGCCGACTCGACCGCGAACTCCTGAGCCTTGGCCCTGGCCTTGAGGCTCACCTCGGCAACCGGGCCATCGTCGTCTTCGCCACGGGCGCGCTGCGCGAGCCGCTGCTCGGCGACGCGCTGCAGAGACTTCAGCCGCTCGCTGCGCCGCGCCTGCGCACGTTGCAGCTTCGAGAACAGCGTACCGAAAGCCGAAGGATCGTAGCCGGCGGCGCGCATCATGTCGAAGCCGCTGCGGTCCGCCTCGCGCTCCTGCGCGCGGCTCCACCCCGGCATCAACACATCGGACCACAGCAGGCTCGCGACCTGGGTATTCGTCAGCGCGTCGCCGCCGAAGGCCTCGAGGTTGCCACCCCTACGCCGCGCGGCACCGCCGGTACCACCCTGCATCTGGTCGCCGGCCGCGGCGATCCAGCCCGCGGTCTCGACGCCCACTGGGAAGTTGCGCAGCGCGCCCTTGCGCTCGTTGTGGCGCAGCACCAGATGCGACAGCTCGTGCGCCAGCAGTGCCGCCAGCTCGTCCTCGCTCTCGATCTCGCGCAGCGCGCGCGTCGAGATCAGCAGGTTGCCGCTGTCGTCGGTGCTGGCGGCAAACTCGTCGGCGGAGTAGACGAGGATGTCGGGCGTTGCGTCACCCTTGCCGCGTGCGGCAAGCAGCTTCGCTGCGACCTCGCCGAGGTAGGCATCGATCGCCGGGTTCTCGACGAACACGTAGAAGCGAGCGAGATAGGCGCGTTCCGCCGCATCCGGCTTGCCGGGCGCGGTACGGCCACTGGTCTTGCCTTGGCCGTTGCCCTTGACCCGGTCGTTGCCCTTGGCCCGGTCATGACCCTTGCCATCGCCCGATTGGGCGTCCGCCACCGCGGTCGCACACAACAGCAGTGCACAGACCCCGGCACAGGCAGCCGCCGCAAACCGGCGCGCAATCGACGACGGGCCTATTTCCCGCCAGGCGCGCACGACTCGCCAACGCCCGAGCTGACCGGCGCGGTCACATCCGAGTCACGCGAGACCGCGCGCGCGATGCAGTCCGGCTTGCGGCCGGAGGCTGGGATGTCGAGCGACAGACGATCCGCCCACTGCTCCAGTCCATCGATCCGCAGCTTTACGATGCCGAGCTCCTCGTTGCAGTCGAGCACGACCGCACCGGGTGCGATCGAGCCGGCATCGACGTCCTTCAGGAACTTGCCGTCGGCGCGAAACACGCCGACCTTCTTCTTGAGAACCGCAGCGACCGGGGCGCCCAAGTAGGCGCACGCAGCAGCCGCCGTACTCGTCAGCAGCGGCCCCAACAGCAGCGCGATCGCCAGCCCCGTAGACCCGTTTCGAACCTTCATCCCACACCCCTCCTGGTCTGCTGCCCGACGAGCCGCGTCGCCGTCTCCGGATACAGTGTGCGTGGAACGCGATCCATCACGGTCGGACTCCGCCCCCCCACCTAGTCCAGCCCGCGCGCAACCGCGACGCCGGATGTGGGAACGGCTTCGGCGCGCCCCCCTTCAAGTAGCTCTTCAGCGTCTCGATGGTGGCCAGCACCACGAACACGAGCCCGATCCAGTTCCAGGGCGAGCGTCCGAGCGCCACTGCGAGCATCGCCAGTGCCGACATCGCCACGAACAGCAATGCCAGGCGCCAGGTCTCGGCCGGCTTGATCAGGTCGAAGGCCAGCGCCACGCCGATCACTGCCAGCGCCTGCCACGGATGGCCGTGCGCGAGCAGCACCGCGGCGTAGGCCAGCCAAAGCGCGAGGCCGATCGAGGCACGCACCGGATCGCGAAGCCACGGCTGCCGCGCGACGATCCACGGCGCCAGCAACGCCGCAAGGGCCGCGAGCAATACGCTGATCGCGCGCGACGCATTCTTTCCGAGCGGCCGCAGATAGCCGTCGCCGTGCACCAGAAGGTTGTCGAGCGCCATCGCATGCCAGACCACCCCGGGCACGAGACCGTGCACACCGCTCGGCTGCCAGTCCGGGATGCCCGAGACGCTTGCGCCCACCAGCACCGCACGACCGCGCAGCAGCGCATCGACCGTCGCTCGATCGCCATCGAGGATCGCGTCGGCGCGGATCACCGGCACGGCCGGGCACGGCAGCGCCAGCTCCGGATCGTCCTTGCCGCGCAGATTGAACACCGCGCCGAGCACCAGTTGCTGCATCGAACGCCACAGCCGCGTCGCCCAGGGGACGTGCCCGTCAACATCAGTGTAACGCTGGCAGGTCCCTTCGGCATAGAACGGCTGCTGGCGATTCGGCGCGAACGCGCCCCAGCGCACCGTCAACGCTGTGGCGAAGCGGGCTGCCGCCTGCAGCGGGGCCGCACCGCCCAGTTTGCAACCCGGCAGGCCAGGTCGGCGCCGGCAAGTGGCGTCGTACAGCGCCATCGCCGGCGTCGGAGCCTCGGGGCTACCGGCGAGCAACAACGGGTAGCCCGTGCCGCATCCGGACCAGCTCACCAGTGCCGTGCCCAGCTGCGGCCCGCTCGCCGATGCAGCCGGGCCGGGAGACCGCGTGAGCCCGAAAGGCGCCCGCAACGCCTCGGCGACGGATTCGGGGTCGACGATTTGCGGCCTTGGCGGCGGCGTGCCCGGCCAGGCATCGGGGCAAAGCGCGAACGCCGGATCGTCGCGAGTCAGCGCCGCGAACAGTACCGGCACCGGCTGTTCGGTAGCACCGGACAGCGGACGTACCAGGTCGAGCGGGTCGTCGTACCCGACCGGCAGCTCCATCCCCTCCGCCGCGCCCGCCTCGCCATCCGCCCGCTCGTGGCGATGCCGATACAGCAGGTCGACGAACATCGCCGCAGGCTCGTGGGCGAGGATCCGCCGCAGCAGTAGCCCTTGTTCACCATAGCGCAGCGGCCAACCGGCGCCCACGCGCTGCAGGTAGGTGTCGTCGATCAGAACGACGGTGACCGCGTCGGAGGCATCGTAGAACGGCGCGGCGATCCGCAATATCGCCTGCTCCGAGCGCTGGCCCGAGCCCGAACCGGCGTTCAGCGGATCCACCACCAGCAGCGCCAGGAAGCCGAGCGCGATCAGCAAACGCGCCCACCATGCCGGCGCGGCCGGCGCAGCGACCGCACTCGCTGAACTCATCGACGCCGGAGACGGATCCTCCAACGGTTCCCCGAACCGCGCGGGTGGTGGCTGGATCGCTTTTTTGGCTTCGTTCCCCGTCGCGGTTGCCCCGAGGGTAATCCGCCGCTCCAGCCCGCCGCAAGACATGATCCCGTCTACGCGGCGCCGCTGCCGGCGCCTCCACCGTCCGCATCGTGCAGGAACGGGTCAAGAAGGCCGAAGAACGAAAGCAGGCAGCGAAGGTGATTCTTCCAGATCGGACCGCCCTGCTCTGACGATTTGGCGGAGAGGGTGAGATTCGAACTCACGGAACCTTGCGGTTCGGCCGCTTTCAAGGCGGCTGCATTAGACCACTCTGCCACCTCTCCGCTGTTTACTGACCTGTGCCGCTTCGGAAACCCGAGTGATCGAGTGAGAACGCGTAGCTGCAATTCCCGCATTGCTTGAAACCGGAGTATAGCGAAACACTGGTATTCCTCACCGTGCCCGACGGCAGTACGGGCATCCGTTTCGGATTGCCCGATAGCGCCGCCGACCGTGCCTAGAAAAGCGGCACGAGCCGCTCGAGGCCGTCCATGTAGGGGCGCAGCACCTCGGGCACGGTGACCGAGCCGTCGGCGTTCTGATAGTTCTCGAGCACGGCGACCAGCGCGCGGCCGACGGCGACGCCGGAGCCGTTCAGGGTGTGCACGGGCTCAGGTCTGCCGGTCGCGGGATTGCGCCAGCGGG
>JADLDF010000275.1 GCA_020846815.1 Gammaproteobacteria bacterium
GAGCGCATGGAAAGCGACGCCATTCGCGCCTGCGAGTCGCTCGACGAGACGGCCTCGCAGATCTCCGGGACCGTGAGACTCGCGACGCCCGAGGCATTCGGAAGCTGGCTCGTCGCGCCGAACGTCCACCGGCTGGCGACCCAGTATCCTCGGCTGCAACTGGAACTGGTTTCGGGCACGCAGATGGTCAGCCTGGCGAAACGCGAGGCGGACATCGCCGTGGTCTTCAATCGGCCGCCCAAGGGACGCCTCGTCGCACAACTGCTCGCCGGCTATACACTCGGCCTGTATGCCACGCGCGAGTACCTGACCGGGCATCCGCCGATCCACGGAATAGATGACCTCAGGAACCACCGGATCGTCTGGTACGTCGAGGACCTGCTCGATTTCCCGGAGCTGCATTTCCTGGGCGAGATCATCAGCGAAACGCCGCCCGGCTTCCGGAGCAATTCCGTGGTCGCGCAGCACGCGGCCGTCATTGCCGGCGCGGGCCTCGGCGTAGTGCATGCCTTCGTCGCGGCGCAGGATCCACGCCTCGTTCCAGTCCTGCCCGGCGCCGTACGCATCCAGCGTGCTTACTGGATGACGTTGCAGAGCGACTTGCGCCACGTGCCGCGGATCCGGGCAGTCGTGAACTTCCTGAAGGCCACGACCCGAAGCAACCTGCACCTGTTCGGCCTGGCCGCGAACGAGATGGCCTGACATCCCGCGGATTCCGGCGATGTGGGCGGCCGCCCCGCACGGTGCCGGTGGAGCAGGCCGGATCGCGTTGCGGGGTGCGCCAACCGGCAAATTTGCAGCATGAGGCTGCGATATTGCACGCACGGCGCGTGATGCGGCTCCAGCAGAATGGCCTCGTTCCATGCGGCGCCGAAGGCGGTCGGCGAGTATCGGTCGAGGAGATGCTCCGGTGATGATCGAAGTGGGCCATTTCGTGAACGGACGGGAATGGGCGGGGACGAGCGATCGCACGAGCCCGATCCACGACCCGTCCACGGGGCGGCAGTCCGGTACGCTGACGCTCGCTTCCGTGCCCGACGTCGATGCCGCGGTCGCGGCTGCCCGCAACGCCTGGCCTTCCTGGGCTGCGCTTCCGGCTCTGCGGCGTGCCCGCATCCTGGACAGATTCAAGGATCTGCTGCGCGCGCGCGCGCCCGAGCTCGCGCGTGCGATCTCCGCGGAGCACGGCAAGACACACGAGGATGCGCTGGGCGAGGTCACTCGCGGGCTCGAAGTCGTCGAGTTCTCCGTCGGCATCCCCCATCTGCTCAAGGGAGACTTCTCCGACAACGTGGGGCAGGGCATCGACTGCTGGTCGCTGCGACAGCCGATCGGTGTCGTCGCCGGAATCACGCCGTTCAATTTTCCCGCCATGGTGCCGCTGTGGATGTTTCCCGTGGCGTTGGCCTGCGGCAATGCGTTCGTCCTGAAGCCCTCGGAACGCGATCCGTCGCCTTCCCTGCTCATCGCGCGCTGGCTCAGCGAAGCAGGTCTGCCCGATGGCGTCTTCAACGTCGTCCAGGGCGATCGGACGGCGGTGGACGCGCTGCTCGTGCATCCCGATGTGCGCGCCGTCTCTTTCGTCGGCTCCACCGAAATAGCCCGACACGTCTACGCCACGGCGTCCCTGCACGGCAAGCGCGTGCAGGCGCTCGGTGGCGCCAAGAACCACATGGTCGTCATGCCCGACGCCGACCTCGAAATCGCCGCCGGCGCATTGATGGGCGCTGCCTTCGGATCGGCAGGCGAGCGCTGCATGGCGATCTCCGTGGCGGTGCCCGTCACGGACGCCGTGGCGGATGCGCTCATCGCGATCCTCGATTCGCGGATCCGTGCATTGAAGATCGGCCCGGCGAGCGAGCCGCACTGCGACATGGGCCCGCTGGTGTCGCGGGAGCACCGCGACCGCGTCGCAGCGTTCGTGACGGGCGCTGCCGCGGAAGGCGCACGCGTCGTCGTGGATGGGCGCGAGTTCCGCCAGACGCGGAAGGGCTTCGAAGACGGATTCTACTTCGGCGGTACGCTGCTCGATCGTGTGACGCCGCGCATGCAGGCATGGCAGCAGGAAATCTTCGGACCCGTCCTCTCCGTGGTCCGGGCCGGGTCCTTTCGCGCCGCGATCGACCTCGTACATTCCCATCGTTACGGCAATGGCGTCGCCATATTCACGCGGGACGGCGAAGTCGCACGCAGGTTCGTTCGGGAAATCGAAGTCGGCATGGTGGGAGTGAATGTGCCGATACCGGTTCCGATGGCCTTCCACAGCTTCGGCGGCTGGCGGGACTCGATGTTCGGTGACCACGCCATGCACGGCGACGAAGGCATCCGCTTCTATACGCGGCTGAAGACGGCGACGGCCCGCTGGGCGTCGCCGCGTCCGGAAGCCGACTACGTCATGCCGACGCTCGGCTGAGACCACGTCTTGCAGCATGCTGGAACGTATTTACGCGCTGGAACCCCGGATCTGGATTCCGGTCTCGCACTGGCTCAGGTGGCGGAGGATTCACTCATGGAAACGAATGCGCTGACGGGCGAACAGCAAGTGCACGCCGTGCTTCCGGTTCCCACGGCCGACGAGTTCGCGCGTGGCTCCCGGCGTTCGCTCGGTCTACCAGACTCGTCTGGAGCCCGAGTTTCGTGCGCGGCACGGC
The DNA here is from genome assembly GCA_020846815.1 of Gammaproteobacteria bacterium. The sequence continues at coordinate 2,652 of JADLDF010000275.1, forward strand.
CGCGCTCCGGCCAACCGGCGCGACGTGAAGTCCGTGCTCGGCAGCAATCCTTATTACCGCCGCTGGAGTGCGCTCAAGCGCCGCGAGGCCCTGGCTGGATCGTCTCCATCACACCATGCCGGTCGACCCCGCAATCTGCGGCGGCGGCAGGGCTTCCAGCTCGGCCCGGGCGGATGTTCATGTTCTTCATACTCGAACCGCAACCTGGAGCAGCTGCGGTTCTCCGGCATCATTGCACGCGCTCCAATCAGCCCGCAGTCCATTGCCCGACTGAAATGATCCGGTTCTGGCCGCGGACTGCGGTCTGGTAGCGTCCATCGGCCGTCACCAACGTCGCGTCGGCATGCTCCAGGGCGACCGCATGGTAGAGCGTGTCGAACACGTGCTGTCGGGTCTCGATCGACAGCCGGCAGGCGCGAGTCCAAACCTGGACGTCATCGGCCACCGGCCAGTCCATCGCCCGTAGCCGGGCGATGTCCTCCGCTGCAGTCTCGGGACTGAGCCGCGCGAGTACCGCAGCCACTTCGGCGAGCCAGTGCACGGGCTGGAGGATGGCGTGATGACCGCTGGCGATCGAGTCCATCAGCGCGGTCGCCTGTGCCGTATCCGGCTCGCGGCCCGGATCGGCCAGCAGCCACTTCAGGACCACGCTCGCATCGACCACCCAGGTCGCCACGATTCAAGGCCGGCCGCTCGCCCGCGCGGCACGGATCTGCTCGGACGTGACCGTCGCGCGCCGACTTCGGCCGGCGCTCAGCTGCTTGAACAGCTGCTGGCGTCGGCGCCGTTGCTCGGCCTCCTGTACGGCGCGGCGCATCAGCTCGGCGACGACGCCGCTCTTGTTCTGGCCCGCGAACTCCTTGTCGAACGCTGCCTTCACGTCGTCCGGAATGCTGAAATTGACAGTCGCCACTGCATACCTCGCCGGACATTGTTGAAAATTTCAACAACTTGAGTCTAGCGCGGCAGGGCGGTCGCCGGTCAAGAGCGGCCTGCGCAGAACGTAAGGACGCGCACGGGACCACCTGGCTGCGGTGCGATATCCAGCGCAGCCCGGCCTGTACCGCACGGGATTGCTGAAGCTGGTGCCGGCGGCACCCCGGCCGCTGGTCGCGCAATCGCTCGAGGAAACGGGACGTGCGCTGCGGCTCTGGCTGCTGGCCAGCTCGTGGCGCTGGCCGTGATCGGCCTGCTGACCGGCATCGGTCTCGCGCTGATCGGCATCCCGTCGGCGCTCGCGCTCGGGTTGCTCGCCGGCCTTGCCGAGTTCGTGCCGGTCGTGGGCCCGTTCGTCGCCGCGGTGCCGGCGCTGCTGAGGCTCAGCGCCGCTCGACGAGATCGATGCGCAGCCCGGCCGGGCTCGTCAGCGTCACCATGCGCGACTCGCCGAAGATCGAGGCGACGACGCCGTGATCGACCGGCGCGGCACGCATCCGGGGCGCAGCGACCGCGGCCGCGCGCGCGAGGATCGCGCCGACGTCGGGGACGAAGTACGTGACCGAGAGCAGGCCGCGCGCCGGCGGCTTCGCGCGCGGATAGAGATCGGTGGTGGTCGCACCCTCGTACTGCACGATTTCGAGCCGGCCGTAGTCGTAGGCCGGGTCGCCGAAGATGCGGATGTCGAGGCCGGCGCCCTGCGGCAGGCCGACGGTCTTCTCGACCTCGGGACCACTGAAGCGGTTGTACGAGGTCTCCTGCAGACCGAGCACGCTTTCGAAGAAGGCCTTCTCGAGCCGGTTGTCGGGCGAGATCGCGACGATCTGCGGCATCACGCCGTAGCCCTTGGGGCTGACCGGCTCCGGGTGGCCCTCCTGCTCGAGGAACACGAAGTTCACCGCGTCGGGGCCGGGCATGTGCACCTCGTGCACGACGACCTTGTCGGTCACGAACCTGCCGATCGGCGAGCGGAACCTGTAGCCGGCCGCGACCAGCTCGGCATGGCGGGCCGGCAGATCGCGCGTGGCGATGTCGACGCTCTTGGGCACGAGATCGGTCGGCGCGGCGTTCGCGCGCACCGCCGGGCCGGGCACGCGGAAGCGCACGAGGTGCACGCCGCCCTGTTCCATGCCGGGCGTACGCAGCAGCGCCTGGTCGATGAGCTCGCCGGCACCGATGCCCCAGACCTTCGCGAGCCCCGGATCCGTGCCCTCGCGGCGCGCGACCAGCTCCATGCCGAAGCGCTCCTGCCAGAGCCCGAGCGCCTGCTCGAGATCGGTGACGCTGATCACGGCGTAGGCGAAGGCGAGCGGATTGGCGGCGAGCGGTGGCACGAGGGGAACCTCCTGGCGGGACGGGGATGCGGTACGACCCGGTGCGGTGCGCTCGAGGGTGCGCGTGCCGGAGGCCTGCGGAGCCGAAGACTCGGGCACGGGTCCACCGGCACAGGCCGCCAGCCACAGGCCGCAGGCGGCCGCCATTATCGCCGATCGACGCTTCGGGTTCATGCAGGCAGTATCGACCAAGGCCCGGCGCACGGCAAAATGCGTCATGACCACCTCGTCCTATGCCCGCGGCTTCCTGCTGGTCGCGGTCGCGATCCTCGGCTTCGCGCTGTTCCGCATGCTGGCACCGCTCGCCGGGCCGATCGCCTGGGCGCTCACGCTCGCGTTCCTGCTGGCGCCGCTGCAGCGCTCGTTGGCACGGCGCTTCGGTGGCCGCTACGGCGCCGCGGCCGGGCTGATCACCCTGCTGACGCCGATCGTGCTGCTGCTGCCGCTGACCTCGCTCGGCGTGATGTTCGTCCGCCAGGTCGATGCGCTGGTCGAGCGCCTGCGCAACCTTCCGCCGCTGCTGCGCGGCTCGCCGCTGCAGCAGCTCGAGAACCTGCCGGTCGTCGGACCCGGCGCGCGCTGGCTGCGCGAGAACCTCGCGATCGGCAGCGACGAGCTCATGGCCTCGGCCACCAGTGCGGCGCAGTCGGCGCTGAAAGGCCTCGCCTCGGCCGGCGGCGGCGTCGTGCTCGGCGCGGTCGGCACGGTTTTCGGTTTCTTCGTGATGCTGTTCATCCTGTTCTTCCTGCTGCGCGACGGCCGGCAGCTGCGCACGGCGGCGATCCGCCTGATCCCGATCGAGCCGGCGCGCCGCGACGAGATCCTGGCGCTGATCGCCAACACGACGCGCGCGGTCGTCTACGGCACGGGCCTCACCGCGCTGGCGCAGGGCGCACTGGTCGGCATCGGCTTCGCGATCGCGCAGCTGCCCTCGCCGGTCGTCTTCGGCGTGCTCGCGGCGATCTGCGCGCTGCTGCCCGCGGGCGGAGCCGCGCTCGCCTGGGCGCCGGGCGCAGTGTGGCTGTTCGTGACGGGCGAATGGGGCTGGGGCGTGTTCATGCTGGTATGGGGCGCGATCGTCTCGGTGTCCGACAACCTGATCCGCCCGATCGCGATCCGTACCCATGCCGAGGTCTCGACGCTTGCCGTGTTCGTCGGCGTGGTCGGCGGCGTCGCCGCTTTCGGCACCATCGGCGTGATCCTCGGCCCGGTGCTGCTGACGCTGGTCGTCTCGCTGCTCGGCTACATCGATGCGACCCAGCTGCCCGAGGCCTCGGCAAGCGCTGCGGCGCGGCCTGCGAATGCGGCCACGGTCGTCGTCGCCGCCACGGGCGACGTGGCGGTCGCCACGCCGGCCGCGGCGCCGACATCTGCGCCGACATCTGCGCCGACATCTGCGTCGACATCTGCGTCGACATCTGCTCCGGCACGGGCATCGGCATCGTCATTGGCACCGGAATCATCAGCGGCATCGGCGCCGGCTCCAGCTCCGACTCCGGCGGGCACGGCAGCCCTGGAGGCGACGTCGCCGGCGCGCGACGCGCGCATGGAACCGCCGCCCGGCACGCGCTGATAGAATGCGCCGCCCTCGCGGCCCACCCCGCTTCCACTCCGCCCCGCACCCGCACGGACGCCCTCCCGCCCGATGGACCTGTCGCCGATCCTCTCGCCGCTGAACGATGCCCAGCGTGAAGCCGTGACCGCGCCAGTCGGCCCGGTGCTGGTACTCGCCGGCGCGGGCAGCGGCAAGACGCGCGTGCTGACGCATCGCGTCGCCTGGCTGGTGCAGGCCGAGGGCGCCTCGCCGCACAGCATCCTCGCGGTCACGTTCACCAACAAGGCCGCCGGCGAGATGCGCGCGCGCA
>JADLDF010000276.1 GCA_020846815.1 Gammaproteobacteria bacterium
AGACGAGTGCCCAGCGGCGCACGCCCTGGCGATCGAACAGCCGGCCGATGTAGAGCGACGAGGCGACCGTGACGATCGTGCCGATCAGCGTGACGACCGAGTACTGCGTCTGCGTCCAGCCGAACTCGCGGGTGATCGGGCCCTGGAAGATGCCGACGGCGAACAGGTTCACGGAGGCGATGCCGGTCGCGAGGCCGAGCATCACCGCGGAGATGACGCCGCGCGTGCCGGCCGGCAGCGGCGCGAGCACGATCGCGGCGATGCCGAGCGCGATCAGCGGCACGACCAGGATACGACCCGAAGCCCCGGCGGCACCGATGGCCAGCAGCAACGCGGCGCCGAGCAGCAGTGCCGCGATCGCGAGAAAGCGGCGATCGAAATGCAGCCTGGGATGGTCCATCCGCCCGACGGTATCGGGATTCCCGGGGCAACGCAAAACCGTGGACGCCGTCCGTCCGCAGGTCGCGCTGCCGCGGGCTAGAATGGGCCGCGCTGGAGGAGAGACGATGGCGATCCGCGACGTGCTGCGCATGGGTGATCCGAGACTTCTGCAACCGGCCGCGCCGGTCGCAAACCTGGCCGACCCCGGCCTGCGCGAGCTGCTGCAGGACATGCGCGACACCATGCGCTCGCTCGACGGCGCCGGGCTCGCCGCGCCGCAGATCGGCGTGCCGCTGCAGGTCGTGATCTTCGGCCTCGAGCGCAACCCTCGCTATCCGGAGGCCGCGCCCGTGCCCGACACGGTGCTGATCAACCCCGTGGTCACGCCGCTCGGCGACGAGCTCGAGGAAGGCTGGGAAGGCTGCCTCTCGGTGCCCGGCATGCGCGGGCTCGTGCCGCGCTGGCGCCGCATCCGCTACCAGGGCCTCGACGAGCACGGCGCCACGGTCGATCGCGAGGTCGAAGGCTTCCACGCGCGGGTCGTGCAGCACGAGGTCGACCACCTGCTCGGCGTGCTCTACCCGATGCGCATCCGCGATCTGCGCCACTTCGGTTTCATGGACGCGTTCGAGGCCGGACGTTTCCCGGGCGCAGGCCCCTCCAACTCGCAGACCTGAGGCCGCGGGCCAGAACCGCGCGTTATCCGGCCATGCCGAATCGGCCTGAGCCGGTCGGCGCGCCGCGCTTAGAGTGCGGGCGGCCGCGGTCATTTCCCGACGCCGCGTCGCCGGCGCGATGAAACTGCACCAGCTCCGCTATCTAGTCTCGGTCGCCGACAACGACCTGAACATCACCGCCGCAGCCAAGGCGCTGCACACTTCGCAGCCCGGCGTCAGCAAGCAGCTGAAAATGCTCGAGGACGAGCTCGGCTTCCGGATTTTCGTGCGCGCGGGCCGCGCGCTGGTGCGCGTGACGCCGCCGGGCGAGAAGGTGATCTCGCGCGCGCGCCACATCGTGCGCGAGATCGGCAACATCCGCGGCCTCGCAGCCGAGCTGCGCAAGGACCAGGAAGGCTCGCTGTCGATCGCGACCACGCACACCCAGGCGCGCTACGTGCTGCCGGCGGTGCTGAAGCGCTTCCGCCAGCAGTTCCCCGGCGTGCGCCTGCACCTGCACCAGGGTACCTCGGAGCAGATCGCCGAGATGGTCGCCCGCGACCGCGTCGACTTCGTGATCGCGACCGGCGGAGCCAATACCTTCCCCGACCTGGTCCGCCTGCCCTGCTACCGCTGGCGCCGCGTGATCGTCGTGCCGGCCGAGCATCCGCTCGCGTTGGTGCAGGCGCCGAGCGTGGCGCAGCTCGCGGAGCACCCGATCATCACCTATTCCTTCAGCTTCACCGGTCCTTCGTCGCTGCTGGACGTGTTCGCCAAAGCCGGCGAGACACCGAACGTCGCGCTGACCGCCTGGGACTCCGACGTGATCAAGGAGTACATCCGCGCCGGGCTGGGCGTCGGCATCCTCGCCGACGTCGCAGTGGACCCGGAGCAGGACGCGGACCTGCGGGTACGCAGCGCCGCGCACATCTTCGAGCCGCACACGACCTGGCTCGGTTTCCGCCGCGGCGCGCTGCTGCGCAGCTTCATGTACGAGTTCATGACCATGGTCGCGCCGCACCTGACCAGGCGACGCGTGCAGGCGGTCGAGGACAGCGAGACGCAGGCCGCCGTGGACGGGGAGTTCGCGGAGCTCACGATACCGTTCCGCCGCTGAGCCGCGGCGGGAGGCTTGCCGAAGCCGCGGTGCGGCCAGTCGATCAGCCGTTCAGCCGTTCAGCCGTTCAGCCGAGATGGATCCTGCGCGAGCGCCGGCCGCGGTGACGCGGCCTCAGGCGACGCGCAGCGGCGGCGCGAAGTCGTGGACCTGCAGCAAGCGGTCGAGCACCACGCAACGATCCCGGCCCTGGTCCTTGGCGAGGTAGAGCGCGCGGTCGGCGAGGCGGATCGCGGCCTCGTACGACGCCTCGCGCGTCGCGTCGACCGCGGCGACGCCGACGCTGACGGTGACGCGGCCGGCGACCGGCGAGCCGGCATGCGGGATGTCGAGGCCGGAAACCGCCTCGACCAGCGCCCGGGCGACGGCCTCGGCGTGCTTGCGGTCGGCTCCGGGCAGGATCGCGATCAGTTCCTCGCCGCCGAACCGTGCCACGAGATCGAGCGGCCGCCGCGCGGTGCGCGCCACGGCCGCGGCCACCTCGCGCAGCGCCTGGTCGCCGGCCTGGTGGCCGTAGCGGTCGTTGAACGACTTGAAGTGGTCGATGTCGAGCATCACCACGGCCACGCTCTGCTGGTCGCGCGCCGCCTGGTCCCAGACGCGGCTGACCTGCGCATCGAAGGCCGCGCGGTTCAGCAGCCCGGTGAGGCCGTCGTGGCTCGCGACCTCGGCCAGCA
>JADLDF010000277.1 GCA_020846815.1 Gammaproteobacteria bacterium
ACACGCTGACCGAATCGGCACGCGGCAGCAGCGAGCTCACGAGCTGGGCATAGGGCTCGAGCTTCTTCCAGATCTCCTTTTCGGAGGGCGAGTTCGATGACATCTCGGGAAACGGTCCTCGGCCAGGGGCGGGTGCTTCGACCGCCCACGTGCCGAGTCTGGGCCTCGCGCAATTCCCGTGTCTTGACCCAGTGCGCGTTTACAGATTGCGGCGGCGCCGGAACGAGACCCGCGTCACGACTATGGGCAGGAGGCAGCCGCCCAACGAACGGGCGGCGCAGCGTGCGGTCAGGGCCGCGGGCTGCGGAACCAGGGCCGCGGGTCGATCGCCCGGCCGCCGCGGCGCAGTGCGAAGTAGAGCTCGGGCTGAGAGCGGCCGCCGCTGTCGCCGGCGGCGGCAATCGGATCGCCCGCGGTGACGCGCTCGCCGACCTTCCTGTAGAGCTCGTCGTTGTGACCGTAGAGGCTGAGGTAGCCGCCACCGTGATCGACGATCACGAGCAGGCCCAGGCCCGCGAGCCAGTCGGCGTAGACGATGCGGCCGTGGTAGATCGCCCGCACCGGCGCACCGCGGTCGACCGCGAACAGCATGCCGTCCCAGCGAAGCCCGCCGGCGCGCGTCTCACCGTAGCGCGCGACGACGCGACCGCTCGCGGGCCAGGCGAGCTTGCCGCGCAGCTGCGCGAATGCACTGGTCGAGTCGCTGGGGAATTTCTCGATCGTGCGCCGCAGCTCGCGCAGCAGCTTCTCGAGCGCGGCCTGCTGGCGCTGCAGCCTCTGCAGCTGCGCAGTGCGCGAACGCGACTCGGCCTTGAGGTTCGCGAGCACCTGGCCGCGCTCGGCGCGCGCCTGCTCGAGCTTCTCGAGCTCGGCGTTGCGCGCCCGCTCGAGCTCGACCAGGCGCGCCTCTTCACCGGCGAGCTCGGCGTCGAGCTCGCCGATGCGCGCGACGTGCTCCTCGATGCGCCCGATCTGCTCGGCGCGGGCGCGGCCGAAATAGCTGTAGTAGGCGAACATGCGGCCGGCGCGCGCCGGGTCGCGCTGGTTCAGCAACAGCCGCAGCGGCTCCTCGCGTCCGATCCGGTGCGCTGCCCGCAACTGCGAAGCGAGCGCCTCGCGCTCCCTGGTCAGCGCCGCTTCGCGCACCGAGCGCTCCTTCGCGAGCTCGGCGCGACGGCGGTTGCGCGCCTCGCGCTCACGCCGCAGACGCGACATTTCGCCGCGCACGCCGCTAACCGACTGCTCGGTGCGCCGCAGGTCGCGCTGCAGCCGGTCGCGCTCGGCGGCATCGCGGCTCACCTGGCTGCGGATGCGCTCGATTTCCTTCTGGATCTGGCGCAGCTCGGCTTCGGCCCGCACCCGGTCCGGCCCGCTGCGGGCCTGCCCGCCGCTCTGTGCCGGCGCGACTGCGGGCAGGCCGGTCAGCCCGAGGCAGGCCAGCAGGACGATGTGCAGCAAACGAATCGGGCGAGGTGACACGCGCAAGCCGCGAAGTGTAGCGCGGGGTCCGCTCACGGGCCCGGCCCCAGGGGATCGAACCCGATATAATGAGGCCCGACCTGCTGCAACGGACCCGTCCGCTCCGCCCCATGGAACGCCTGATCGACTACGCCGGGAACCATCCCTGGCTGATCGCCTTCGCGGGCGTGGCCGCGATCCTCGTGATCGCCTACGAGATACGGGTCCGCCAGCAGGCGTTCGCTGCGGTGTCGCCGCAGGAAGCCATCCGGCTGATGAACCAGGGAGCGCTGGTGCTCGACCTGCGCAAGCCCGAGGATTTCGCCGCCGGCCACCTGGGCGGTGCGCGCCGCATGGATTCAGCCGAGATCCTCAAGGCCGGCGAGTCGCTGAAGAAATACAAGGAGAAGCCGGTCCTGGTGTACTGCGACAGCGGTTCGCTCGGCGCCTCGGCCGCGCGCATCCTCGCCGGCCAGGGCTTCGGCAAGGCCGTGAACCTGCGCGGTGGCCTGGCCGGCTGGCGCAGCGAGGGGCTGCCCTTGGCCAAGGCCGGCGCGGGCAAGTCCGCGATCGCTAAGGCGTCGAAATGAACACCCCCGCTCCCGGCGCCGCCCAGCCGCGCGTCGTGATGTACGCGACCGACTGGTGCCCCTATTGCCGCCGTGCCCGCCAGCTGCTCGGGTCCAGGCAGGTCGTCTTCGAGGAAATCGACGTCGAGATGTCGCCCGAGGCGCGCGCCGAAATGCAGCGCCGCAGCGGCCGCACCAGTGTGCCGCAGATCTTCATCGGCGACGTGCACGTCGGCGGCAGCGACGATCTGCACGCACTCGAGGCCCGCGGCGGCCTCGACCCACTGCTCGGCCGGCCGGCGGTCGGCACGCGCGACTGAGCCGCACATCTTCCTTACCAGACCCGTTTCACCGAGGACTGACCGACCATGGCCGATTCCGATCCGGGCGCCGCTGGCGCCGCTCCCGCCGTCGACCCGAATGCTCCCGAGTTCTCGCTGCAGTCGGTCTATCTCAAGGACTGCTCCTACGAGGCGCCGAAAGGCCCGCGGATCGAGGGCCAGTGGAATCCACAGATCTCGCTCGATCTGAACACCGCCGCCGAGACGCTCTCGCCCGAGCTGCGCGAGATCGTGCTGACGATCAGCGTCACCGCCAAGGTCGGCGAATCGACCGCGTTCCTGGTCGAGGTCAAGCAGGCCGGCGTGTTCGGCGTACGCAATCTCGGCGAGGACGACTATCGCCGCGCGGTCGCCAGCGTCGCGCCGAACGTGCTGTTCCCGTATGCACGCGCGGTCGTCTCGCAGCTCGTCTCGCTGGGCGGCTTCCCGCAGATGCTGCTGCCGCCGGTCAACTTCGACGCGCTGTACGCGCGTTCGCTCGCCGAAGCCCAGCAGCAACAGCAGCAGAAGGCCTTGAACAGCTGAGACGCGCGTGAGCGCCGCCGCGACCGCGCCCCCAAAGTCGACCCAAGGGTCGACGCACGGATCGACGCCGGGCGCGGCGCCGGCCCTGCCGCTGGTCGCGGTGCTTGGCGCCGGCTCCTGGGGCACGGCGCTCGCGATCCAGCTCGCCCGCGCCGGCCATCCGACGCGGCTCTGGGGCCGCGACCCCGAGCAGCGTCGGCAGATGGTCCGCGAGCGGCGCAACGCCCGCTATCTTCCCGAGGCGCCCTTTCCCGAAGCGCTGCAGGTCGCCGACACGCTCGACACTGCCCTCGACGGCGCGCGCGACCTGCTGGTCGCGGTGCCGAGCCATGCGTTGCGCGCGACCCTCACCGACCTGCAGCCGCGGCTGCGGCCGCAGCTGCGTCTCGCCTGGGCGACCAAGGGCTTCGAGCTCGACACGGGACTGCTGCCGCACCAGGTCGCGCGGGCGGTGCTCGGCGAAGGCGTGCCGACCGCCGTTCTGTCGGGCCCGACCTTCGCGCGCGAGGTCGGTGCCGGGCTGCCGACCGCGATGGTGGTCGCCTCGTCCGACGCGGCGTTCGCGACCGCGCTCGCCACGAGCCTGTCGTCGTCGAACTTCCGCGCCTACACTTCCACCGACATCCTCGGCGTCGAGGTCGGCGGCGCAGTCAAGAACGTCATGGCGGTCGGCGCGGGGCTCTCCGACGGCCTCGGCTTCGGCGCCAACACGCGCATCGCGCTGATCACCCGCGGCCTGGTCGAGATGACGCGCCTCGGCGTCGCGCTCGGCGCGCGTCGCGAGACCTTCATGGGGCTCGCCGGTCTCGGCGACCTGGTGCTCACCTGTACCGATGACCAGTCGCGCAACCGCCGCTTCGGGCTCGCGCTGGCACGCGGCCAGGACGCGGCGGCGACGCTCGCCGCGATCGGTCAGGTCGTCGAGGGCTACCTCGCCGCACGCGCGGTGCATGCCGTCGCGGCGCGCCACGGCGTCTCGATGCCGATCGTCGAGGGTCTGCACCGCACGCTGTTCGAGAGCGTACCGGCCCGCGACGTGGTCCGCGAGTTGATGACGCGACCAATCAAGTCCGAGTTCGATTGAGATTAAATAGATCAGATTTATAAATCTGATCTATTTAATCTGTCTGTCCCGATCGACCGCATGCGGATCCTGATCGATGGAAGCTGCAGCCTCGTCGAAGACCGCACCACCGGACATCCCGGTGGTCGCCACCGCGGAGCTCGAGCGACGAGCATCCCGGCCGGCGCAGCACGCGCTCGAGAACGAGGCGCTGCTGCGCCTCATGGATGCGCTCGACGCGGGGCCCGACAGCATCCTGGATGTGCTCGCCGACACCATCCTCGAGGTCTGCGGCGCCGGCTCGGCGGGCATCAGCCTGGCCGAGGCCGAAGCGCGGACCGAGACCGTGCATCCGGCGACGCCGTCCGCGCCCTACCGCTGGCGCGCCGTCAGCGGGTCGCTGCAGATCAGGGGCAATCGCTCCGGGGGCATCCAGCCGCACCGGCTCAGCCGCTGGGCCATCGAACTCGACCCCAGCGACGTGCAACTGTTCGTGCGACCGGCTCGCCGCTTCGCGGAGATCGATGCACTCGGCGCACCGATCGAGGAAGTGCTGATCACGCCGTTCCGTGTCGACGAGCGACCGATCGGCACCGTCTGGGCGGTCCACCACCACAGCGACCGCCACTTCGACCGCGAGGACGCGCGCCTGCTCGCCCGGCTCGCGCGCTTCGCGGCCACGGCCTGGCGCCAGCACGCCGCGACGCTGGCGCTGCGCGAGAGCGAGAAGCGCTTCGAGACGCTGATCGCCGCGCTGCCGCAGCTCGCCTGGTCGTCGCGTGCCAACGGCTGGACCGATTACTTCAGTCCGCAATGGCTCGCGTACACGGGACAGACCTTCGAACAGGCCGAGGGCTTCGGCTGGCGTTCGACCGTGCACCCGGACGATCTGCCGACCATGGCCGCGGCGAGCGAGGTCGCGTTCACCAATGGCGGCGTGTACATCTCCGAGCTGCGCATCCGCGACGCCGCGGGCCGCTATCGCTGGTTCCTCGGCCGCGCCAGCGCGATGTTCGACGAGAACGGCGAGATCGCGCGCTGGTACGGAACCTGCACCGACATCGACCTCGCGAAGCACGTGCAGGAAGAGCTGGCGCGCCATGAGGCGCAGCTCGACCTCGCGACGCGGATCGCCGGTGCCGGCGTCTTCGACCACGACTATCTGAACGGCACGATCTACTGGTCCGAGCGCCTGCGCGAAATCCACCAGCTGCCGCCCGATGCGCAGCCGAGCATCGAGATGCTCGACGCGCAGATCCATCCCGAGGATCGCGCGCACCACGTCGCTGCCGCCCGCGCGGCGAGGGATCCGGACGGCGGCGGCGGCCTCGTCAGCGAGTACCGGATCATCCGGCCCGATAGCGAGGTACGCTGGGTCCTGGCGCGCGCGCGCACGTTCTTCGGCAGCGTCGGCAACCAGCGGCGCGCGGTGCGCACGGTCGGCGTCGAGCAGGATATCACCGAGCAGAAGCGCATCGAGGCGGCACTGCGCGAAAGCGAGCGGCGCTTCGTCGCGCTCGCAGACAGCGTGCCCGTGCTGGTCTGGACCACGGCGCCGGACGGCCCCTGCGACTACCTGAACCGCCGCTGGTACGAATATACCGGCCAGTCGCCCGCGGATGCGGTCGGCTTCGGCTGGCTCGACGCGGTGCATCCGGACGATCGGGCGAAGGTCACGGCGCGCTGGGAGCAGGCGCTGAGCAGTAGCGAGCGGTTCGAGACCGAGTACCGGCTGCGGCGCCACGACGGCGCCTGGCGCTGGTTCAGCGTGCGCGCCATTCCGCAGCACGACACCACGGGCCGAGTCAGTCGCTGGATCGGCAGCTCCACCGACATCGACGAGATCCGCCGCCTGATCATCGCCAGCGAGCGCTCCGCCGACCGCCTGCGGCTCGCCACCGAGGCGGCGCAGCTCGGCATCATCGACTACTTCCTGGACGGCCGCAGCCACTGGGACGAGCGCGCACGCAGTCTCTGGGGCCTCGCGCCGGGCCAGCCGCTCGAGCCCGGCTGGTTCATGTCGCGGATCAACCCCGAGGATCGCGCCCTGGTGCAGGCAACCATGGACCGCGTGCTCGACCCGCGGCGATCGAGCGGCCGCTACGAGGCGGAATACCGCGTCACCGGCCACCATGGCATCGAGCGCTGGGTGCGGGCCACCGGCAGCGTGCGCTTCGAGGACGGCCAGCCGCGGCAAGTGATCGGCACGGTGCAGGACATCGGGGCGCAGAAGGCGATCGAGGCCGAGCTGCGCGTCGCCGACCGCCGCAAGGACGAATTCCTGGCGACGCTGGCTCACGAGCTGCGCAACCCGCTCGCGCCGATCCGCAACGCCGCACAGATCCTCGCCTCGCCGCAGCTCGACGACGCCGCGCTGCAGTGGTCGCGTCAGGTGATCCAGCGTCAGGTCACGCACATGGCCTGGCTGCTCGACGACCTGCTGGACGTGGCGCGCATCACCCAGGGCAAGCTCGAGCTGCGTCGGGAGCGCATCGCGCTCGGCGCGGTCTTCGAAACCGCGGTCGAGGCGGCGCGTCCATTGATCGACGGCAAGCGGCACGTGCTCGCGATCGAGCTCCCGATGCCCGACGTGGAAATCGACGCCGACCCGCTGCGGCTCGCGCAGGTGATCTCCAACCTGCTGACCAACGCGGCCAAGTACACCGATGCCGGCGGGCGCATCGCCCTGGTCGGGCGCGTCGTGCCGCCGAACCTGCTGATATCCGTGCGCGACAGCGGCATCGGCCTCTCGCCGGCGGCGCTGCGCTCGATCTTCGAGATGTTCTCGCAGGTCGCCGACACGCTGAACCGCTCCGAGGGGGGCCTCGGCATCGGTCTCGCGCTGGTGAAGGGCCTGGTCGAGCTGCACGGCGGCTCGATCGAGGCGCGCAGCGACGGTCCGGGGCGCGGCAGCGAGTTCGTCGTCCATCTGCCGCTGCCGATCGAGGCGGGCGCCGCCGTGCCGGACGCGGACGCACTCGACGACGGCACGGGCCGTCGCAGCGGTCACCGGGTGCTCGTCGCCGACGACAACCGCGACGCCGCCGACAGTCTCGGGATGATCCTCGGCATGTGGGGTCACGACGTACGCGTCGCGCACGGCGGGCGCGAGGCGCTGCAGGCGGCAGCCGAATTCCGGCCCGACGTGGTGCTGCTCGACATCGGCATGCCCGATCTCAATGGCTACGAGACCGCGCGTGCGTTGCGCACCGCGCCGAGCGGCGCGGAGCTCGAGCTCATCGCACTGACCGGCTGGGGCCATCCCGACGACAAGCGCCGCGCCGCCGAGGCGGGCTTCGACCGCCACCTCACCAAGCCGGTCGACCCGGCAGAGCTCGAGAGAATATTGCGCAGCGGTGCGCGCGGTCCGGACGAGGCGCCGGGCGGCTGAACATCGCGGGAGCGCCGCGCGACCGGCAATTCTTTGCGACGCCGTTGCCGGCGAAGGCAGGTCAGCAGCACGTCGTGAGCCACCGGCCCCGTCTGATCGGGCGTGAAGCCGAGGTGGCGCGCGAACCGCGGATTGCGACGCACGCGCCCGTTGCGCGCATCGATCGTGAACAGGTAGAGGTTCGGCACAGCGAAGTGCGAGAGGAACGAGGCTTCGATCTCGGTGCGCGAGGCCGCCACCGCAGGCTCCGTGGATCGATGGCGTAGGCAGAGTCCTACACGGCATTCGGCGACGGCGAGATGGCGCCATCGGCCGCAATGGATCGGCGTCCCCGGCGATCGCCCCGCCTGGCTCGCGCAGCGCCGCATCGACCTGCGCCTCGCGGTCGCGCGCGCCGGCGATCTCGACGGCGCGCAGCGCGAGGTTCGGCCGCGCGAAGCCGCGCACCGCCCGGCCGCGCACGCTCCTGACTCGCGGACGCCATGAGGCTCAGCGCCGGGCAGCGAGCGTCTCGTCGAGGAAGCGCAAGAGCCGACGTTCCAGCGTGAGCTTGGACAGGTCGCCGCCGAGGCTCGTCGCGCCCATCGGATAAAAGTGGCCGAAGCCCGGCATCCAGGCGATCTCCGTCCTCACGCCCGCCGCGGCGAGCGCCGTCATCAGCACCGGTGCGCTGGCCCGCACGCCGTCGAGGTCGTTCTGGCCGATCACGAACAACAGAGGCGGCATGCCGGCGCGGGCGGTCTTTCGCAGATCGAAGCCCCCCATGGGACCGGACAGCGAGAAGACGGCCTCGACCGGGACCCCCATGCCATAGGCCGCGTTGATGGCGGCGAAGCCTCCGGCGGAGAATCCGCCGAGCGCGATCCGCCCTGGATCGATGCCCAGCCTGGCCGCGTTGACGCGCACGAAGCGGACGGCGCTCGCGACGTCCTCCGGTGCGGCAAGCATCGCATTGAAAAGCTGCTCCCGCGACCGGTCGTCGAGCAACGGCAAGCCCATTCGTTGGCGCACGACGTCGATGCGCGCGGTCAAGCCTGGATCGATCAGCATCGTCTTCGGAAGGAGCATCGAGGCATCGACGTCGCGAGGCGGCGCAGGGTCCTCGGGCACCAGACGGTATTCGATCGATGAACACACATAGCCGGCCCCGGCAAAGGCATTGCAGTACTCGCCCATCGGCGTGTCGGAGGCGCCGTCTTCCTCGTAGCGGTCCGTGCCCTTGGAGCCGCGGTGCAAACCACCGCCGA
This sequence comes from Gammaproteobacteria bacterium, assembly GCA_020846815.1. Next base: position 8,595 of record JADLDF010000277.1, read on the forward strand.
AGGCCAGGATCACAGCTGGACGTGCGAGCAGCGGCTTGCCATTCGAGAGCGGCCGGTACACGTCCATCTTCAGGTCACGGACGTGCGGCTTGCCGCTAGCTACGCCGACCGATCCCGTGGCGTAGACGACGTCGTACCGCACCTCGACCGCGAAGTCCGGCCTCCGCACATCCTCCGCTCGCGCGCCCGCGCATTGAGTCGCGAGCACGAATGCGATCGCGAACCCGAGGAATCTGGAACTCATGTTTGTTTCGCTCTCCCACAACGACGCAGCACCCGCCCGAGAGGTGCTCCGAGGCCAACGCTCATGCGACCCAGGAGCTCCGCCCTCTGCCGTGTTCAGTTGACATTCCTGGCTCTCCCCGCCCAGTACCTCTCGCGCACCTTCCGGCGCAGTACCTTGCCGACGGCCGACAGGGGCAGATCGGCGACCAGCGCCAGGGACTTCGGCGCCTTGTAACTGCCGAGCCTGTCCTTGACGTGTGCGATCAGATCCTCTGGGCTCGCGGCGGCTCCCGGACGCAGGACTACTTCGGCGTGCACCGCCTCGCCCCATTCCTCGTGCGGTAATCCGATTACTGCCGCCATCATCACGGCAGGGTGAGAAGCCAGTGCGCTCTCCACCTCGACGGCGTACACGTTGAACCCGCCGCTGATGATCATGTCCTTGAGCCGGTCGACGATGAACAGGTAGCCGGCTTCGTCGAGGTACCCCAGGTCTCCCGAACGCCACGCCTCGTCGACGAACTCGATCGCGGTCTGCTCCGGGTTGAGGTAATAGCCCTGGGCGAGGGCACGGCAGCGAATCCGGATCTCGCCGACCTGTCCGGGCGGAAGCTCGGCTCCGCTCTCGTCGGTGATGAACACCTCGACACCCGGCGTCACCCTGCCTGCCGATCCGAGGCGCTTGCGTGCGACGTCGTCATCGACGCGGTGATCCGCCTTGTCGAGCATGGCGATGATCATGAATGCCTCGGTCGCGGCGTAACCCTGGACGAAGATCGAACCGAAGCACGCCAGCAGATCCTCCAGCTTGGCTGCGCTCATCGGCGCGGCGCCGTAGATCACCGTCCGCAGCGTCGAGAGCCTGCGCGGCTGTGACCGCTGCAACTCGAGCAGCCGGTACAAGGCCGTCGGCACCAGGAACGAATGCGTCACCCCTTCCGCTTCCACCACGGCTCGCCACGCTTCGAGATCGAGCGAGTTCAGCGTGATGTTGGCGCCGCCCATGAAGAAGGTGGCATACATCGGAACCTGGGTTCCATGCGACAACGGCGCTGCGTGCAGCAGACGCGTGTCGCTGCCGAGACCGAGGTCGGACTGCACCAGCGAACCATCGCGGCAACCGAGGAGTATGTCGGGCGAGTAGATCGCGCACTTGCCGCGCCCCGTGGTGCCGCCGGTGAAGCGCAGCAGCACGACGTGAGCGTGCTGGTCGAGCGCGACATCGTTGTCGGCATCGGAGACGGCCGCCACGAGATCCCAGAAGCACAGCACACCGGGCGGCGGCGATGCGATCGGGTCCATGGCGATCACGGTGCAGCCCGCTGCGCGCAGCATGTCGAGGTGGGTGTCGAGCAACCGGGTCTCCAGGAACACCACCTTCGGCCTCAGGAACTCGACCTGCGAGCGGTGCTCTTCGAGCGAGTCCCGCAGATTGCTCATCACGGCCGTCCCCAGCTGCTTCATGAACGCCGGGAAGTGCAGCAGGGCCAGGTTGTCGTTCTCGAGGATGACCATGAAGCGATCGCCGGCACCGACGCCGAGGGGACCGAGGAGCGCGTTGGCGACGCGGTTGGTCAGCAGGTGATATTCGCGGAAGCTGTAGCGGCGGTTGCGCTCGACGTTGACGATCGCTTCCGCCTCGCCGTGGCGCATCGCCAGATGGCGCATCACGCGGCAGAAATTGAGCTTCATATGGGTTCCGGGCGCCGCGTCCTAGGCGCGGGCCCGAAGGCGGCTGGCGGCGTCGAGACGGATGGTCTCGCCATTGAGGTAGGCGTTCTCCATGATGAACGCGCAGCAATGTGCGAACTCGCGCGGGTCGCCGAGGCGCCGCGGCGCTTCCACCTGTGACTTGAGCGCCTCGAGCACCTTGGCGTCGAGCCGTGCCGCCATGGGGGTCATGAACAGGCCCGGCGCGATGGCGTTGACGCGAATCCCGACCGCGCCCAGCTCCCGGGCCGCCGGCATGTTCAGGCCGATCACGCCGGCCTTGGTCGCGGCATAGGCACATTGGCCCACCTGGCCTTCGAACGCTGCTCCGGAGGAGATGTTGATCACCACGCCACGCTCTTCGCCCGCTTCGGCCGCATTCATGGCCATCTGCTCGGCGCACAGGCTCATCACGTTGAATGCGCCGACGAGATTGACCATCACCATCTGCGTGAATCGCGCCAGCGGCGTGGCACGACCGTCCTTGCCGAGCACCCGGCTCGGGCCCAGGATGCCGGCGCAGTTGATGCAGACATGCACCGCGCCGAAGCGCGCCGTCGTAGTGGCGACGGCAGCTCGCACGGAGTCCTCGAGGGCGACGTCCGTGCGAACGAACAAGGCCCGCTCGCCGAGTTCCCCGGCCACCCGCTGTCCGGTCTCTTCGTCGACATCGAAGATCGCGACCTTGGCACCCTTGTCCTCGACCAGGTAGCGCGCGGCCGCAAAGCCGAGACCCGAAGCACCACCGGTGATGACGACGACCTTGTCCTGGATCCGCATGATGTCTTCCCGGCGCCCTAGGCTGCGCCGAACACGTTGATGGCCACGACGGCCTCCTCGATGCCGAGCAGCCCGCCGCCGTTCTCCTGCAATGCGACACGCGCCCCGGCGACCTGCCGCGCCCCGGCCTCGCCGCGCAACTGCGTGACCAGCTCGAATATCTGGCCGAGGCCGGTGGCGCCGATGGGGTGGCCCTTGGATTCGAGTCCGCCCGAGGGATTGATGGGCAGGCGGCCACCGAGCGAGAACTCGCCGCGCTCGGCCGCCGGGCCGGCCATCCCGGGCGGCACGAACATCAGCGCTTCGGCGTTCAGGATCTCGCCCATGGCGGTCGCGTCGTGCACTTCCGCGACGTCGACCTCCTCGGGGCCGAGACCTGCGCGCTCATAGGCGCGCCGCGCGGCGCGATGGCCGATGCCCTGCTCGTGGTCGTCCGGGTCGTGCTCCACTCCGGTCAGCACCACGCTCGACAGCACGCGTACGGCGCGCGAGCGACCCAGCCGCCTCGACACGGTGTCGCTGCATACCAGTACGGCGGCGGCACCGTCGCTGATGGGCGAGCACATCGGCAGCGTCAGCGGATAGGTGATCGGTGGCGATGCGAGCACCTGCTCGACCGTGAGCGCGTCGCGGAACTGCGCCAGCGGGTTGTGCACGGAGTGCGCGTGATTCTTGGCCGAGACGGCCGCAATCTGGCGCTGCGTGGTGCCGAAGCGATGCATGTGCCGCCGGCAGAAGGCCGCGTAGACCTCCATGAAGAGGCTGTACGGCTTCTGCGACGTCGTGCCTGGCGGCGGCACGATGCCCGCCCCGAGTGCCAGGAGCGTCGCCTTGTTCTGCTCGGCCCGCTCGACGTCCCAGGCCGCATCGAAGACACCGAACATCCGTGTCCTGTCGGAAATGTTCATCTTCTCGGAGGCCAGTGCCAGGGCGATGTCGCACTCGCCGGCCTTGACGGCCTGCACCGCCAGATGGAACGCGGAGGAGCCCGAGGCGCAGGCGTTCTCTACCGAGAAGACCGGCGCCCCGGCGAGACCTGCATGGCGTGCCGCGATGGGCCCCGGGATCATCGACTGCCCCTGCAATGCGCCCGCCGTCGCGCCGCCGTAGAACACGGCCTGCACGTCGGCGGTACGAATCCCGGCGTCACGGATCGCGGCGGAGGTCGCCTCGCTCGCGAGGTCGTAGAGGCTCTTGTCGGGGTGGCGACCGAATCGCGTCATGGCGATGCCGCAGACGTGAACGTTACCCACGCCGCACGCCCCTCATCGGCCGACGAAGCGCGGCGGACGCTTCTCGGCGAACGCGCGCAGACCTTCGACCAGATCGGCTGAACGCAGGTGGGCACGGAGCATCACCTGCTCGTGCAACAGCGCATCGCCGCGCGTCTTGTCGGCGCTGGCGCGGGCCACTTCCTTGATCCGGCGCAGCGCCAGGGGGCTCTTGGCCGCGATCAGCCGACAGAGATCGAGCGCGGCATCCATCAGGGTGTCCGGCGGGTGCACCTCGCTCACCAGCCCGAGCGCCTGGAGCGCGGAGGCCGGCAGCGCCTTGCCCGTGAACAGCAGGTAGAGCGCGGCATTCCGGGGCAGCACACGCGGCAGCACGGCCGCGCCGCCGCCGCCCGGGAAGACGCCGAAATTGGCATGCGCGTCCCCGATCGTCGCCGTCTCGGCGGCGATGATGAGGTCGGCACACAGGGCGATCTCCAGCCCACCTGCCAGCGTGATGCCATTGAGCACCGCGATCGTCGGCTTCGGAAACGCAGCGAGCTGCTCGAGGACGAGCCGAGTCCGCTCGAGGAAATCCGGCTCGCCTGGCTTCGGGTCCGAGGCAAGGGCCTGCTTCAGGTCGGCCCCGGCGCAGAATGCCGTACCCGCGCCGGTGAGCAGCAGCACGCGTACTTCGTCGTCGACCGCCAGCGCCGACAGCTGCGCGCCGAAAGCGTCGAGCATGTCGGAGTCGAACGCATTCATCGCGCGGGGGCGATTCATCGTCAGCCGCGCGATCGGGCCGATCTTCTCGAGAACCAGCGGCGGCTGTTGCATGCACCGACGCTAGCGCGTGCCCCGGTCGAACGCCTGTCTGGGGGATGAAATCGCTGGTCACGCCAGCGTTCTGGCCGCCCGGCATCCACGGGCCCGCAGGGGGTGGATCGGCGATGCGGGCGGCTCGCTCCCCGCCGGGATCCGGAGGCGGGTCGCGGACGGCGGCGGATTACTCCGCAGTCAGCCCGACGCGATAGCGGGTCGGCGAAACCCCCGTCCAGCGGCGGAACGCGCGCGTGAAGTTGCTGGCGTCGGTGAATCCGAGGAGGAACGAGATTTCCGTGATCGAACGATGATGCTGCGCGAGATACCCCAGCGCGAGCTCGCGCCGGGTACCGTCGAGCAGCCCGTTGAAGCTGGCGCCACGCTCCGCCAGCTTCGCCTGCAGGGAGGCCTGCCCGACGCCGAGCGCCCGTGCGACCTCGTGCCGGGTGCATTCGCCGGTCGCCACGCGCTCGATGATGGCGGCGCGCACCCTGGCCACGACGTCGCTCCGGCAGAGGCGGGCCAGGCACTGGGCAGCGATGCGATCGTTGTACTCCGCGAGGTCCGGGCAAGCGCCATAGAGTGGCTCGTCGAACTGATCGGCAGCGAAGACCAGCGCGCCGCCCGCCGCGCCGAATCCCGGCGCTATCCCGAACTCCTCGACGTACGGCAACGGACCCTCGGCCGGGCAGGCATGGCGCTTCTCGATCCGCAGCGGAATGACCGGCTTGCCGTACAGCATCCGCATGAAGCGCAGCATGAAGGCGAAGAACGCATCCTCGGTCTGGCCGGACAGCGCGATGCGAGGCTGGAACCGCAGCGCCACGTTGCCATCCTGGCGCTCGACACGCAGCACCGCCGCCTGCGAGAGAATGGGGAAATAGCGCTCCAGACGCAGGCAGAAATCCATGAGCGTGCGGCTCGCCATCAGGGCATAGCCGAGGGCATGGAAATTGGAGACGTGGATGAAGCGTCCCACCGTGAGGCCGAAATACGGATCACGGGTCATGTCCAGGCAGACCCCGTAGAGGGAGTTCAGCTGGCTGGCGGTGAGGCGATCCGACGGAGCGTTGCTCACGGCCTGCGGCAGGCCCGCTGCGCGGAACGCGCGCGAGCTGTCGACGCCCTTGTGCTCGAGCGCGCGCGCGATCGCGCGGGCGAAGCCCGCAATCAGGGAAGGCTCATCCCTTGCAGAGCCAGAGGGTGTTGCAAGCGGCTGCATGGCGTAGGCAGGTAGGTTATCCCCGCCCACATCCGGGCGCCATATGCCGACCGGTCAAGCGTGACCGGCGATTTCATCGCAGGGACAGGCGGGGTGCGCAGCGCCGGCGCTAGCCTCGCTCCCCGGCGCGATGGCACGTCGGGCTCTGGAAGGGGCGGCCCCCGCGCAACCCACAAAAGACAGAGAGGGACAGCTGGCATGAACTACCTGCGCCTGTTGGCAACGGCCGCCTGCATCGAAGTGATCGGCGCGCCGGCGATCGCGCAGTCCACGCCGCCAGCTCCGGACGAGGCGCTGGAAGAGGTCATCGTCACCGCGACGCTTCGCGCCGAGAACATCCAGGACGTGCCGATCGCCGTGACTGCGGTGTCGCCGGTGGTGCTCGAGAGGCAGGGCGTTGCGGACATCAAGCTGCTGTCGTCGATCTCGCCCAGCTTCAGCATCCAGTCCGGCCAGACCGAGACCCAGGCCACCTCCATGCGCATCCGCGGTGTCGGCACCACGGGCAACAACATCGGCCTGGAGAGCTCGGTTGGCGTCTTCGTCGACGGCGTCTTTCTGTCGCGACCGGGCATCGCACTGGGCGACCTGCTCGACCTCGAGCGGCTCGAGGTCCTGCGCGGTCCCCAGGGCACGCTGTTCGGCCGCAACACCTCGGCCGGCGCGCTGAACATCACGACCCGGAAGCCCAGCCTCGCACAGGTCGAGCGCTTCGCGAACCTGAGCTACGGCAACTACGACCTGATGAACGTCCAGGCAGGCATCGGCGGCCCGATCGCAGAGAGTACAGGCGCGAAGATTTCAGCCGCATGGCGCCAGCGCGACGGCTACCTCGAGAGCGCGACCGGCGCCCGGAGCAACAATCGCGATCGCTGGATGGCCCGCGGCCAGGTCTACTTCGAGCCGGATCCCGACATCAGCCTGCGGGTCATCGGCGACTATTCGAAGATCACCGAGAACTGCTGCGACCTGGTCATGATCCGCGAATCGGAGCTCGCTCCCTTCTTCGTGGGACCGGTTGGCGCGTTTCCAGGGCACGGGCTCGCCTCCGACGGCGTCGACCAGTCGGGCCCGACGGCGCTGGAGAACCTGTCGACGAACGGCGAGCTGTTCCACAACGATGCGACGCAGTGGGGCCTGTCGAGCGACCTC